>PWYO01000351.1 GCA_003567835.1 Actinomycetota bacterium
ATTATGGTGGCCCTTTTGATTGATTTCTGCATTCTTCCTCCTTATAAAATACTATTACGGAATCGCTAATCTGTCACCTTAGCCGCGGGGCTATGCTTTATTGTAAAAGAATACACCTCCTTTTGAGACTGATTGACAAACTGCCCCAAAAAAAGCATACGATTGGCATCCATATGCTTAATTGTTATATTTTTATTCATGAGAGAATATATTTTGAAATATAATAATAATTTCGCTTCAATTTTTTAATATCCATAAAAATTTTTTTGCTTTTATTTATCACTGGATATTGCAGAAAATTGTAAGACTGCAATTATATTCAGACATTGTAATTTATTTGAGTCTATATTATCATCAATATTTTTCGATTTGTCAAAATTTTTGCCCTATTCTCTGCGGTCTTTCCATGGTTGTATTGACCTCTTTGTCCCCGCTTGGCTTTAGTAAGCCCGTGATGGGCTACTTTTGCGCTTTGTACGATATGGAAATTGTCAATCTTGCCTATACTGTCAAAACGATGGGTATTTTGGCAAACTTTCAAACATTTTGCCTTTCATAACAAAACATCCGCTGCAGTTATTGCGGAACCAATCCAGAAGCTTGGGAAGTTTTTTTTGGAAGCAAAATGTTCATTTTGCGTCTTGGAACCGGCAACCTTTAGGCATAACCTACTCCATGCATCGCTTGACAGCTTCATAGACCTTTCCCTGGCTTAAGCTGATTTCATCTACCATGACCTTATTGGATGCCAGCGGCACATCAGCCTGGGCAGCCCTGATAATGGGGGCATTGAGATAATCGATTGCTTCTTCTGCAACCATAGCAGATATCTCAGACCCGGTTCCATAAGTCTTATAGCCTTCATAAGCAATGACCAGCCGGCTTGTTTTCTTCACTGAATCCAGTATTGTCCGCTTGTCATAAGGAACAACTGTACGAAGGTCTATGACCTCTGCCGAAACCCCTTCTTCGGCTAACCGGTCTGCGGCTTTTATGGCGTCCTGTACGGCAATGCTGTAGGCTACAACGGTAACATCAGTCCCTTCCCTTATCACATTTGCCCTGCCTATGGGCGTGGTATAATCCTGGTCGGGAACCTCCCCGGAAATTGCATACAGCGATGAATGTTCTATGAAGATTACCGGATCATCTTGCCTTAAGGCAGCACGCATAAGGCCCATGGCATCACAAGGTGTGGCCGGAGCCAATGCTATGATGCCTGGGGAAGCGGTGATCAAAGGGTCTAGGTTGCCACAGTGATGTGGCCCTGATACCAGTCTGCCCCAATTGACACATCGAATCATAACCGGCACTTTGATCATACCATTACTTACATAATGAAATTTGGCTGCCTGGTTATGAAATTCATCCGCACATAAGGCCATGAGGTTCCCAAACATAATCTCCGCTATGGGTTTTCGTCCAAATATGGCTGCACCTACAGCAGCACCTGCAATGCATGATTCAGAAATAGGGGTGTCAACCACTCTTTCTTCACCGAATTCTTCCTGGAGCCCCATAGTCACCTTAAATATGCCCTGCTGTTTGCCTCCTAAGGCTTCGCCGATCAAAAATATCCGCGCATCGCGGCGCATTTCCTGCCGCATTGCCTCTCTTAGAGCTTCCGCATAGGTCATTTTTGTCATCAGTAATCCTCTCTCTGGTTAAACGCATCGGTTGCATAAACATGGGTATAGGCATCTTTGGAAACCGGCAATGGCCCGTTTTTGCCAAATTTTACCGCTTCTGCAATGGTTTGCGAGGTCAAGTCTCTCAGTTCTTGGTCAATCTCTTTGCTCAGTATTCCTTCAGACATTAATTTTTTCGCATATAATTTTACGGGATCAAATTTTGCTTGGGCCCGCTGCAATTCTTCATCTGTTTGCCTCTGATTGGTTCCGCTATCATACCATTTAAATGTCTTGCAGACCAAAAGGGAAGGCCCTTGCCCGTTCCTTGCTTTTTTTATAAAACCCTGCGCATAATGGATGATGGTATCCGGATCATTGCCATCACATGATAAACCAGGCATATCATATGCTTTGGCCCGATCAGACAGCTCTTTTACAGCAGTCACTTTATCATTGTCATCCCAAAGTTGTTTGCCATTGAATTCCACCACAAAAACAATCGGTAATTTCTTCAGGCTGGCCATATTGAGTGCTTCATGAAAAGTACCCCGGTTGGTTGAAGCTTCTCCCCCAAATACTGCAGCAACCATTCCTTTTTTTTCTTGTTTTAAAGCAAAACCTGCCCCGCAGCCCAGGACCCAATTTGCCCCCACAATGGCGTTTCCGGCAACCGTATTTACATTCATATCAGCAAGATGTATCTGCCCAGCCTTCCCCCCGTGGATGCCATTGACTTTGCCATATAGCTCCGCCCATAATTTTTTAAGATTGCCTCCTCTGGCTATATAATGGCCGCCTCCTCTATGCCCGGTGAGCACCACATCTTCTGGTTTTAATATATGGGAAAAAGCCGCAGGGATGGCTTCCTGGCCCAAGCATGGCAGTACATGCCCATCCAGTTCTCCTCTTTTGTATAGTTGGGTCATCTGCCATTCTGATTCTCTGACCAATAATAATTTTTTATAAATCTCTAACCGATTTTTAGAATCATTATTTTGATCAGACATACTTACATCCTTTCATTTGCATGATTTGTGCCAATATGTGCCCTGTTCTCTTTAATGGATAATTTCCAAACAAATGTCTATTCTTATACTTAGTAGGTGCAGAACCGCCGAAAAGAATTCCCCTAAATCTTTGTATTTTTGCCACAGGATTAAATAAGCACGATATTTGATGCTGCCAGCAACGGTCTCACGTAAACCATATGCAAACATATCGCAGAATTTTATTAAAACACCCTTGACCACCGAAAATTTTTCGTATTTTACAGCGTTGACCGGACCCGATTTGACCATATATATTTGCCGGGAGCATACCATAAATCTCGCACAATCAAAAATCCAGCTTCCTGCTAGAATATTTTAGGTATACTCCCGGCAAAACCATATGCTTTTAGCAATCCTATGTAGTTTCGCTTATGGGTATTATCACTAGAGTTCGATTACCACCTTGATTACTTCATCTTTGTGGTCATTGTTAAACTGAAGGGCTTTCCCGAGCTCCTCGAGTTTAAATTTATGAGATACGATTTCTTTTAAAGGTACGATACCCGCTGCAAGTGCTTTTATAGCAATTGGATAAACATGTCTATACCTGAAGTTGGATTTGAATACCCCTTCTTTAAAGATTAATCCATTCAAATCAGTAGGAATATTGGCCTCACCAAATAATCCTATAAGGGTTAATGTTCCCCCATTTGCCAACAAGCCAATTCCCTGATTGACTGCATTTGCTGCACCTGTGCACTCATATACCTTATCTACACCTTTATTGCTGGTTAATCCCATGACTTTTTCTACCACATCATCACTAGATGCATCCAACACTTGTTTTGCGCCAAGCTGTGCAGCTTTATCCATTCGCAATTTGAGAATATCTGAAATATATAAATCAGTAATACCCCTGGCTTTTAAGGCAAGCATAGTGCACAATCCAATGCAGCCTGCGCCTAGCACCATGGCACTTTCCCCAAAATTTATTTCAGATTGATTGACTCCGTGAAAACCTACAGACAAAGGTTCAACCAAAGCGCCTTCTAATGTGCTAACACCTTCAGGGAGCTTAAATACTTTATCTGAAGGCCAGGCCACATAATCCTGAAAAGCGCCTGTAACCCCGGGAACAGACATAAATTGAACATCAGGACAAAGGTTGTAATCTCCTGATTTGCAGTACTGGCAACTACCGCAGGTCTTTCCAGGCTCGATGCTTACAGCATCCCCTTCCTTAAGACCCTTCACGTCTTTACCAAAACCCGCTACGATACCCGCCGGTTCATGGCCCAACACATGGGGAAAATCCAGTACCCAGGCACCTATTGCACCGTCTTTGAAAAAATGAAGGTCTGCTCCGCATACACCAACATGTTTGATATTTACAAGCACTTCATTGTCTTTAGGCTCAGGCATAGGGACTTCACCCATCTCTATTTTTCCTGGCCCCAACATTTGTGCCGCTCTCATCATTTTACTCATAAGATTTGTTCTCCTTTCTGATATCTTAAAACCGTGTGATTGATTTGTGCCGTCCTAAACGAGATGTTTATTTGACTTCTTCAGCCAGTTCAATAAGACACCCTTCCACATCGATAAAAGCCAATCTTCTGTGTGGAACCGGCTGAAAAGGCTCAACAACCACTTTTTCACCTTTTAGCGCCTCATCAAGATCTTCTACCAAATAGGAGATATGGGGTTTTTGCAATAAGATTTCCGGAAAAGGGCACCCCTCTTCAGGCCGCATATATTCTGCCTGAAATTTCGTCTTGGCAGGATCGGTGCAATAACATTTGCTGTCTTCAAGATAGAATTCACCCTCTTGTGGGTTATTGGTGGGAATTCCGATGTGATCAAAGGTATATGTAATTTCCTTTTTCATCAATTATTCTCCTCTTCAATAAGCCCGAGAGAAATTTTATTTCTCTCGGGCTTTCTTTTTAAACTTCTTCTTTTATTCTTCAAACAATGTTGTTTCACCAGGATAGTAATCAT
This sequence comes from Actinomycetota bacterium, assembly GCA_003567835.1. Classification (GTDB taxonomy): domain Bacteria; phylum Actinomycetota; class Humimicrobiia; order Humimicrobiales; family Humimicrobiaceae; genus Halolacustris; species Halolacustris primus. The sequence continues at coordinate 4,622 of PWYO01000351.1, forward strand.
CAATCGTATCCATGGTTAAGAATACATCTTCTAGATAGGTGTTTGCAGGTATGGGATTTCCATACATGTTGGCGAGGGCCAGAGGAACAACATAGCCGCCGTACAGCTCCATCTGCCACCCTACACAAGCATCCAAGATGCCTGACCGAATGGCTGGCCTTCCCAGACCAGTCGAACCGCCAAGGGAGATCAAGATACATTTATCAGGATCCCATCTGCCCAAAGCGCTTGCAGCTGCGTAGAATCCCATAGCTGGAGGCTCATAAGGTGTAAGCACAACGATGTTCTCATCAGCAGGATATTTGTTTAAAACATCCATCCACACACCTTGCATATCCGCACCAAATTCAACCAGTTCTGCTTTAGAGCCTTCTACCAGCCAGTCAGCATCAGGGCCCAACTCTTCGATCATATGCGCCCTTGCGCCCCATGACCTGTAAGAAACATGTTCACCCAAAGCAGGGTTCAAAGCGTAATAAATCCTGTCTACGTTCTCTATGCCGCCTAATTTCTCATTTATAAGCGTAGTGGCAATAATGCCGCTTGACAGACCGTTGCCCCAATTATCAACCCCAAAGAAAGGGAATCCTGGGACTACAGTTGCCAGTGCAAGCATGAACATGTCTTCTTCCATGGCATTTCTTGCAATTGTCGCATTGGTATCTACAGATGAAGCATACTGAACATAGACATCCGCACCCCACGCAAAAATTTGGTCTGCATTGGCAAGCATGGTAGAAGTATCATTGGCATTATCCAGAACCAGTATGGTATCATCTCTACCGCCGGCAAGCTTCCAGAATTCGACTACGCTTTCTACGATTTCATTCGCATTGGGTATAGCCGCATCAAAGTTGGTTACAGCAAGCTTAAAATCCTGTGCATAGTTTTCATCAAATTCGCCTCTTACAGCCTGCTCTCTGAAGTATTCATAACTTTTATCTCCGGTATAGTCTCCTGCACCTATAACATCATCTGTAACCGCATCTTCAGGTTCAGTAATCGCGGGACCGGTCAATGGTGGATACTCATCCTCAGGTTCAGGGGCTGGCTCTTCTGCTACTTCTTCAGGTTCATCGACCGCTGGCTCATCCACTTCTGGCGCGGGTTCCGGTTCAGGGGCCGGTTCGTCGACTGCAGGTGCAGCTGGCTCTTCTGCTGCGGCACATCCTGCCAAAGATAATGTTGCCGTTAAAGATATGGTTATCATAACCACGATTGACCATAAAAATATTTTTTTCATTTTATAAATTCTCCTTTGTATATAATTATTTCTCATTTTAACCTTACCGATATCGTTCTTAAAACACCTCCTTTTAAAAAACTTTTTTCTCGTTGGACAATACGATACCTCCTTCCTGCTTGCTATAGATTATCTAGGCTTTCAGTTTTGCTATCCTTTTATTAATAATTGAATCAATCA
>PWYO01000289.1 GCA_003567835.1 Actinomycetota bacterium
CGGCCCAGGTCTTCTTTGTCTGCCGGCTCATGGTGGTCACAGACAACCATATCCGGATAATGGGGGTTGGAGTCTAGAAACTCCCTAACTTGGCTGCTGTTTGTTCCGCAGTCTACACAAAGAATCAGCCCATATGATTGGGACTTTTTTACAAAATCCAGATTAATATCATATCCTTCATCAAAACGGCTGGGGATATGGGTTTGCACACCAAGGCCCAGGTCCCGTAAAAAATTGTACATCAGGCATAAGCTGATGACCCCGTCCGCATCATAGTCGCCAAATACCAATACTTTTTCAGACTGTTCTACCGCTTGCAGGAGCCTTTCTGTGGCAGGCTCTATATTGGGCAGCATCCTGGGGTCATGCAAATGGGACAAGCATGGGTTTAGAAAAGATTGTACGGCCTCTTTTCCGGCAATGCCTCTGCCGGCAAGGATGGTTGATATAATGCCGCTGCCTCCCTTGGGGCTTTGGCGGACATCTTTTCGCTGCTTCCATGAAGGCAATCCGGCATCCACCATTATTTTTTAAACTTGGGGAACCGGTTGTTCCAGGATACCAAGACTTGGCTGGCAATAAAAATAGAGGAATAGGTGCCGCTTAATATGCCCACCAAGAGTGCCAGTGCAAAATCCTGCAATGCAGTGCTGCCGATAAACAGCAATATGATGACTGGAGTCAGGGTGGTTAGGGAGGTATTGATGGACCTGGAAAGGGTTTTGTTAATGGATTTGTTGACCATATTGGCATAACCCATCTTGCTGGCATCCGACGTATTTTCCCGGATCCGATCAAACACAACAATGGTGTCATTAAGCGAATAACCGATAATGGTCAGAAGCGCAGCTATGGTGGCTGTATTGATTTCCCTGAAGAAAATGGCATATATGCCCAGGGTAATCAACACATCGTGGAACAGGGCCACAATGGCCGCTGCTCCGAACCTGAACTCAAAACGAATCCATACATAGATGAGTATGCCCATAATGCTGATGCCCACGGCAATTAAAGCCAGCCTGGTTATAAGCCTTCCGAAACCGGGCATCACATTCCGATCCTGAAGCGGCGGCCTTTGGATGCCCAAATTGTCATCCAATGCATCCAGGATCATATTTTTTGTTTCCACATCTCGGGTGGTGGTCCTGATAATGTACTGGTCTGAAGCCGTTCTCTGCAGGATGGCCCCTCCGAAACCGATATCCTCCATGACTTCCCGTACTTGGCCGACTTCCACATCCTGGTCAAACTGAACCTCAAGCATTGACCCGCCTAAAAAATCAATGCCCAGATTAAACCCGCCCCGGGCAAAAAAGCCGATAACCCCCATGAGAATGACTGCCATAGATACCAGATACCATATCTTTTTTCTGCCTACAAAATTAAAATTTGTATCTCTTAAAATCAAGAAAGACCCCTCCTTTTCCATACGCCCAGAAATTGTGGGGTGGCCACGCGCCTGAACCCGGCAAGCATATAAATAATGGTTCTGCTAAACACCAGGCTGGTGAGCATGCTTATAACCACGCCGATGGCCAGGGTCACTGCAAATCCCCTTACCGGGCCGGTACCAAAACGGTACAGGGCCCCGGCGGTAATAAGCGTGGTGATATTGGAGTCCACAATGGTTCGCAACCCGTGTTTGAACCCCTGGCTGATGGAGGTCCTGGCAGTCTTTTCCTTATGGATCTCTTCTTTGATTCTTTCAAAAATAATCACATTGGCATCCACTGCCATGCCAATGGTCAAAATAATGCCTGCTATGCCGGGAAGGGTTAAGGCAGCGCCCAGCGAAGCAAGTACGCCCCAGAAAATAATGATGTAGAGTAAAAGGTTGATCACCGATATCAAGCCCAGGCCCCGGTAATAGACCACCATGAAGGCTGCGATTAGGATAAGGCCGATAGCACCTGCATAAAGGCCGCCGGTTAAGGCGTCTCTTCCCAGCGTGGGGCCTACGGTTATATTCTCTTCAATGCTAAGATCCACAGGCAGTGCACCGGTCCTTAATACCAGGGCAACGTCATTGGCATCTGCCAGGCTGCCAATGCCTTCAATGACCGCATCACCGGTTATGGCCTGCCTGATTACCGGTGCAGACTGTATTTCACCGTCCAGGACGATGGCCAGCTGCTCTCCTACATTTTGCGCGGTGATTTCTGCAAACTCTTGCTGGCCTTCAGAGGTAAAGTTCATGGTCACCACAATTCTTCCTGTGGGATCATATCCTGCCTGGGCACTGGCCAGCTTGTCTCCGGTCATCAGCACAGGACCTAATTCAGCTTCTCCTGTCTGGGGATCAATAGACTCCAGGATCCTGAACTCAAGCTGGGCGGTTCTTCCGATGACCTCCATGGCCCGGTCAGGGTCTTTTACGCCAGGAAGCTGGATCACAATATTATTGGTATAATCCCGGGTAATAAGCGGCTCTGATACGCCCAGGGCATCAATTCTTTCCCTGATGATAAACATGGCCTGCTCAATGGATTCTTCGGTTACCTCATCAATGTCTTCCTGGGTGGGTTTTAAGACAATTTGGGTGCCGCCCCTCAGATCCAGGCCAAGGTCAATGGAATCCATGAAAGGATAGGCAAAATAAAGGCTGGCCCCGATGACTGCGCCAAGTATGAAGAGGATAAATATGTGGACTTTCTTGTTTCGCATATTCTGGTTTTAGGTTGCGCTCACTTTCTTGGAAACTGCACTTTTGCTGATTTTTACATCCACGCCGCTGGAAAGGGTAACAATCATGCTGTCTTCCCTGACATCTTTGACCCGGCCGTAAAAACCGCCGATGGTAACAATCTCATCTCCCCTTTGCACACTGGCAAGTAAATCTTTTGCTCGTTTGCTCTTCTGCCTCTGGGGCCTTATGAGCAAGAAGTAGAAAGCGACAACCAAAACAGCAAGCCAGATCCATGTCCCGTATTGGGCTAAAAATCCTCCTGCTCCCTCCAGTTCTTCAGGTTCTCCGTTTTCTTCAGCGGCCATAGGCATACATCCTGCCGAAACCACACCCAGAACAATGGCCATGATTGCTATCGCAAATATGGTAATCAATTTTTTTGACAATATCATGCACACTCCCTTATTGGTTTTTTTATTTCCTAACTTTTGTCAACTATACTATTATCAACATTTTTGGTGATTTTGCAAACCCCCCTATACAAATTTATCCGTTTGTATAATGGTGCACAAATCTTCTGTGAAATTGGCTAAAACCATCAGCCCTGATTGCCTCTTTGGCCCTGTTTAAAAGATCAAATAAGAAATATACATTATGGACGCTTAACAGTATGCTTGCAAGTATTTCATTGCTTTTATACAGGTGTCTGATATAGGCCCGTGAATAATGTTTGCAGGCATAGCAGCCACAGCTGCTGCTTAGGGGCCTGAAATCATCCCCGTAGCCGCTGTTTTTTATATTGATTTTACCGAAATCGGTAAAAGCACTGCCGTTTCTGGAAATACGTGTAGGAAGCACACAATCGAACATATCTACACCGCATTGTACTGCTTCCATTAAGCCCAGAGGGTCCCCGAGCCCCATAAAATAGATGGGTTTTTTCCGATCAATATAATCAAGGGTATAGGCCAGAATTTCCATGGTGGTGCCCCTGTCCTCTCCTACGCTCAAACCCCCTATGGCGATTCCCTCAAAATCCATCTCCGAAATGGATTGGGCACAAAATTTCCGAACCTGGCGGATAAAGCCGCCCTGGACAATGCCGAACAATGCTCCTTTGCTGGTTATCTTATTTTTTGCCTTTATGGAAGTCTGGGCCCAGTCCAGGGTTCTTTTGGCTGCATCCTGGGTATAGCGCAGGTCCTCGGTATAAGGGATGCATTCATCTAAAACCATCATAATATCGGAGCCAAGGTCTGACTGCATCTCAATGACCTTCTCTGGGCTGAAAAAATGCCGGGATCCGTCGATTACTGATTTGAATTCCACCCCTTCATCCTTTACTTTCCTGATATCTCCCAGGCTGAACACCTGGAATCCCCCGCTGTCGGTAAGTATATTATAGTCCCAATGCATAAAACGGTGCAGGCCGCCTGCTTTCTTTATAATTTCAATGCCCGGCTGCAGGTACAGGTGGTAAAGGTTTCCCAGTATGATTTTGCACCCCATATCATAAAGCTGGTGGGCAGTTAATGCCTTTACTGTAGCTTTGGTGCCCACAGGCATAAATACCGGCGTATCCACACTGATTTTGCCCAGCTTCAGCAAGCCTGTCCTTGCTTGAGAGCGGGCATCTTTTTTGATGATTTTAAAAAAACCCATATATGCCTTACATAATCAGCATACAGTCTCCGAAACTGTAAAACCGGTAATTTTTATGTTTTGCTTCTTTATACGCAGACAATAGCTTTTTCCTGCCTGTAAATGCGCTGATCATAACCAGCAGTGTAGAGCGGGGCAGGTGGAAATTGGTGATGATGGCTTCAACAGCCCGGAACGTATAACCGGGGTAAATATACAAAGATGTTTCCCCCTGGTCCGCACAGATGGCGCCATGCTTTTCCATGACTGTTTCCAGCACCCGCACCGAAGTTGTGCCCACGGCAATAATCCTTGCCCCGGCCTTTCTTGCCTGCCTGATTGTATGGGCTTCACCTTGTTCTATTTGATAATATTCACTATGCATATTGTGTTTTTCAATTTCCTTTTCTCTAATGGGCATGAATGTATCCATGCCAATATTCAGGGTAATCTTGGCAAAAACGATGCCCTCCTGCTTCAGGCTTTGAATCTGGTCGTCGGTAAAATGCAGTCCTGCAGTGGGTGCGGCCACCGACCCTTCCCTGTCCGCATACACCGTCTGGTAGTCGGTTTCTTCTATATGCTTCGATTGAATATAAGGGGGCAAAGGGATCAAGCCGTATTGCCTAAACAGTGCCTGGGGGTTGCCGCTAAAGGTTACCAGTGCTTTGCCCCGGTCCTTTTTCTGTTCGACGCACATCATTTGATCGCCTATGCGTACCCTGCTGCCTTCTTTGAGCCGTTTAAAAGGTTTAAGCAGGGCCAGATAGCAATTGTTTTGCACCTTTTTTAGCACAAAACACTCGATCTTGGCTTGGGTATCGGCCTTTTTTCCTTTCAGCCTGCAGCGCAAGACCTTGCTTTGGTTGACCACCAGGCAATCCCCCGGCCTCAGGTATGACCCCAGATTGTAAAAACGGTCATGCCTGATCTGTCCGCTTGCGCGGTCAAGAACCATCATCCTGGCACAATTTCTGGGGTGGATGGGTTTTTGGGCAATATATTTTGAAGGAAGCTGGTAGTCAAATTGCTGGATATCCATGGTCTAAAAAAGGGTGGGATCCTCTTTCACCTCGATTCCAAAGTGCTGGTAGGCAAGCTTGGTAACCACCCTTCCTTTGGCGGTTCTTTTAATGAAACCCAGCTGCAGGAGATAGGGTTCATAGACATCTTCGATGGTATTGACTTCTTCGCCGATTGATGCCGCAACCGTGCCTACACCTACAGGTCCCCCGCTAAACTTGAATATGATGGTATTTAATATTTTTTTATCGATAAAATCCAGACCAAGTTTGTCAATTTCCAACTTGGTAAGCGCTTTTTGGGCAATATCCTGGTTGATCTCTTCTTGTCCGTAAACCAGGGCATAATCGCGCACCCGCCGCAGCAGCCTGTTGGCAATTCTGGGTGTGCCCCTGCTTCTATCGGCAATGGCTCTTGCCCCCGGCTCGGTAATCTTTAGCCCCAGAATATTGGCAGACCGCACAATAATGGCAAGCAGGCTGTCCTGTTTATAATAATCAAGCCGTAAATTCACGCCAAAACGATCTCTTAATGGAGAAGCCACCAGGCCGATTCTGGTGGTGGCCCCTATGATGGTAAAGGGAGCGATATCAATGCGAATGGATCTGGCCGAAGGGCCTTTGCCGATGATAATGTCCAGCTTATAGTCTTCCATAGCCGGATACAGGATTTCCTCTACGGTCCTGTTCAGCCGGTGGATTTCATCGATAAATAAAACATCAAAA
>PWYO01000023.1 GCA_003567835.1 Actinomycetota bacterium
ATTTTGATATAAAAAAGGGAGAAGTGCATGCTCTGGTAGGTGAAAACGGGGCAGGAAAGTCCACCCTTATCAAAATATTGGGTGGCGTATATAAACCGGACAGGGGAAATATACAATTAGATGGCAAAGACGTGGTGATTACATGCACGCAGGATTCCCAGGCAAACGACATTTCGGTCATATTTCAGGAATTTAACCTCATGCCTGATCTCACTGTTGCTGAGAACATCTTTGTGGGAAGAGAACCCAGATTATTGGGGGGATTAATCAATTGGCGTAAACTAAACCAGGATGCAAAAAAGATATTAGATGAACTGGATGTAGATGTGGACCCTAAAAAATTGATTGCGGACACCTCGGTGGCTGAAAGGCAGATGGTGGAAATCGCCAAAGCCCTTTCTTTTAAAAGCAAACTGATTATCATGGACGAACCTACGGCTACCTTAACAGAAAAAGAGGTAAAAAAGCTTTTTGAGATCATCAAACGTTTTAAAAAGCAGGGCATATCCATCATTTACATATCCCACCGTCTGGAAGAGGCATTTGAGCTTTCAGACAGGATTACGGTTTTAAGGGATGGGAAAAAGATCGGGACTAAAATCACCAAAGAGACCAATGAAGATGAAATCATTGAGATGATGGTAGGAAAGGTGGTCAAAGATTATTTTGTTGATATTAAGGGCGGCCAAACAGATAAGAAAGAAGTCCTGATGGAGGTCAAAAATTATTCGGTTGCAGATTATCTATATAATGTGGATTTTAAGTTATACAAAGGGGAAATTCTGGCTGTAGCAGGGATTCTTGGCTCGGGATCCCATCACCTATTAAAATCTCTCTACGGTATTGTGCCCAAATTGTCCGGGGAAGTATATTTCAAAGGCAAAAAGGTAGAGATCAATAATCCCAGAGATGCCATAAAATTAGGCCTCGGATATGTGTCTGAAGACAGGAAAGATGAAGGCTCGCTTCCCGATATGTCTGTGCTGCACAATTTGAGCATCATCATCATCAAAACGCTTACTTTTTTAAAGGGGTTGTTTATTAAGTCCAGAGAAGAAAAAGAGGTTTTTAATGGAATGAAAGACAAGCTGGATATCAAATTTTCTGACTACAATCAGAAAATTATCTATTTGAGCGGTGGGAACCAGCAAAAGGTAATTATCGGAAGGACTCTGGTTACCAACTGTGAGGTGCTGATTTTGCTGGAACCCACAAGGGGCATTGATGTGGGGGCTAAAGCGGAAATCCATAAAATTATGCGTGATCTTGCCAATAAAGGTATATCCATAATCATGACCTCTTCAGAGCTCTCGGAACTGATTAACCTTCCGGACAGAACCATGGTTTTATACAAAGGCAGAGTAACTGAGAAGTTTGACCGCGACAGCATTACTGAAGAAAAACTGGTTGCGGCCCAGATCGGGCAAACGGCAGGTAAAATACAAGCAAATGAAGAGAAATCAAAAGTTTGAGGTAAGGCTTCATGATTAAGTTTTTAAAGCTGTATGAAAAAATTGGCATATTTATCCTGATTGTTCTGGCAAGTGTGGTTCTTTCCATAATGAGCCCTCATTTTTTACAGGTTCGTACTCTGCTTAGTATCGCTGCACAGGGGACATATGCTGCCATTATTGGTTTTGGCATGACTTTAGCGCTGACCATGAAAGCTTTTGACCTGTCGGTGGATGCAGTCCTGGCACTCACCAGTGTTTTTGTGGCCATTTTTATCCCCATGGTGGGTGTTCCTTTGGCCATTGTCTTTTCACTCCTTATTGCCGCTTCGGTGGGTATGGTAAACGGTCTTATCGTTACCAAATTGGGTGTTAATCCTTTGATTACCACCCTGGCCATGATGACCATTATAAGGGGTATAGCCCTTTTGGTGGTCGGCGGAAGGCAGGTTATTATCACTGATCCAGACAGGGTGTTCAGAGTTATCGGTACTGGCAGGATTTTCGGCATTCCTAACCAGATCTATATCATGCTTCTCTTGTTTGCCATATTTTTTATTATGCTCTACCATACCCCTTTCGGACGGCATATTAGCGCAGTGGGTTCAAATGAAAGTGCAGCAAGAATATCCGGGCTAAGGGTTGATCTGATCAAAATTGCTGTGTTTATGCTGGTTTCTTTTACTGCCGGTGTGGTGGGCATCATCAGGACTTCTCAGTCTTTGATCGGTATTCCCACCATGGCCCCTGATTTTGTGTTAGTGGTGCTCACTGTGGCCATTTTGGGCGGGACCAGCCTTGCTGGAGGCAAAGGCAACTTATGGGGCACCCTTTTTGCGGGCATCTTTATATCCATGATCTACTATGGCTTAAATCTTTTAGGTGTTCAGATCTTCTATCAGATATTTTCGGTTGGCCTGGTATTGCTTTTTGCCCTATTTGTGGACGGGATAAGAACCAGATATTTAGCCATAGCCAAAGCAAAAGGCATCAAGATGTAGGGCTCTTGAAGTATTCGATAAATGTTAGGAGAGGTTGAGAAATGGTAGAATTACAAGCAAGAAGTTTGCGGGTTAAAATCGCTCAGCAATGGGGAAGCCTTGGGCTGCCGTTTTTGCTTGTGGCGGTTGTAATCTTATTTTCCTTTCTTTCCCCGGTTTTTAGGACCCAGTTTAATTTTTTAAGTATACTCAGGTTTGCATCGTTTATTGCCATAAGCGCGGTGGGTATGGCCTTTTGCATAATGGCAGGTGAGTTCGACATATCAGTAGGTTCCATGATGGCCTTGGTAGGGGTATTAGGCGCTTCATTTGTCCCGGTGATTGGAGGTTTTGCTGCAGTTTTGACCACCATTGCCATTTCTTCTTTTTTAGGTTTTGTAAACGGTATATTTATTACCAAACTCAAGATACCTGCTTTTATTACAACGTTGGGCATGATGTTCGTGTTTAGATCCCTGGCCTATATTTACACTGACAATGTTTCCGTATACATTGATAATGATTTCTGGCTTTATATGGGCAATGGCAGGGTCCTGGGGATCCATTTTCCTATTATCCTTATGGTTCTTTGCTTTGTGGGTGGTTACCTGATGTTGAGAAAAACTCCTTTTGGCAGATATGTGGTAGCTGTAGGCACCAATGCAAAAGCGGCAGAGCTGTCCGGAATCCATGTGGACCGAATCAAGATCGCTGTATTTGTTATGGTTGGTTTTTTTGTGGGCATATCATCTGTAGTCATTTCCGCCAATATGGGAGTGGCAAATCCAGGCCTTTTGGGCCAGGGTTATGAATTTCAGGTTATTACTGCTGTAGTCCTGGGAGGCACGCTTTTAGGCGGAGGCAATGGCAGCTTAGGCGGAGCACTGCTTGCTGCCCTTATTCTAGGCAGCCTCAGAAACGGAATGAACCTGATGCAGGTCAGCTCTTATTGGCAGCAGGTAGTTACAGGTTCAGTGTTGATCTTTGCAGTTGCCATTAATCGGTTAAGATACACTTTGATGGGACAGGAAGCATAATTTATTTGTGATTGATTTATGATTAATATATGAGCATGATAGGAGGTGAAGAAAAAGAAAAAAATTTTATTTGTTTAATTTTGAAAGGAGGACGAAAAAATGGGTAAAACGAAACTGTTAAAGATTGTACTAGTTTCATTTGTGTCTCTCGCATTTGTTTTTACATTCTCATTTGTTGGCTGTGCACAGGTTGAAGAAGTTATAGAAGAGCCGATTGAAGACATCATAGAAGATCCAATTGAAGACATCATAGAAGATCCGGAGGAGGAACCGGTTCCAGATGAACCAGATGTAGAACCTATGGAGGTTCCCGAAGAGATTACCATCGGTTTTTCGGTATGGACCATGGAGTTTACATTCTTCCAGAGAGTAGAGAGAGGTGTAAGAGACGCTGCTGAAGACTACGGGTTCGAATACATCATGATGGATCAGCAGAGTGATGCCACCAAGATGGTTGAAGATATCAATACATTGGTAGGCATGGGTGTAGACGCTATTTCCATTACCCCAGTTGATCCTGGTGCTATAGGACCTGCTGTTCAGAATGCCAGAGACGCAGGGATACCTGTGGTTTGCGCGGATATCGGTTTTTCAGGACCAGTTAATGCCCTGATTATTTCCGATAACTATTTGGGCGGGCAGCTTGCAGCTGAATATATGCATGAATTGTTAGCAGATGCCCCTGATCATAGCTGGGAGTTTGGCCTTGGAAATCTAAGCCCTGAGTGGACCTATGCACGACAGAGGGGTGAAGGTTTCAGGGATAAGGCTGAAGAACTCGGATATGAGATAGCTTCTGAGCTGATTGTAGATCCGCCGGATGCAGAAGGCGGTTTTGATACCATGCAGCAGATTATGTCTGCAGCCCCGGATATTGTGGGCGCATTCTTCTGCAGCGGCCGTGAAGCAGTGGGTGCGGCAAGGGCCGTGGAAGCTGCTGGTGAGGACATACTGGTAGTAGGCTATAACGGAGACCCGGAAGAACTTCTGGCTATCCAAGACGGGATCCTGGCAGCTACCATCCTCCAGCTTCCTTATGAGATCGGTTATCAAAGCGTAGAGATTCTATATGAGATACTGGTAGAAGGCGCTGAATATGAGCAGGAGGAGATTGGTGCGCCTGTGGAATTGGTAACCCCAGAGAATCTAGATGATATCGCAGCCATGATTGAAGAAACCACTGGAATATCTGCATTTGAATAAGAAACGGTATTCATGCATTCATTCTGTGAAAGCAGGGGCGAACGATTCAGTCGTTCGCCCCGAATTCTGCAAGTTTGCTAAGCAAGGTTAAAGACCATGCTTTTCTACATTGCTTCTTTTCTGCAATTTCTTTAAGGTGATTTATGCTCGGAATATCATGATTGTCATGGGCCCACCAAATGATCTTTCTAACCCTTATCGTGTCCTTTCACCGATACGCTTTGTTTGGATTTGCTTTAAAGTCTTGTTATTGACATTACACAAAGCCATTTATTGCAGTGCTACGCTCATTGGCAAACAGAACAGTCTTCTTGGCCGAAGAATCTTATTAAAATAAGCGCGATCGCAGCTAAATATATGAATCCAACAGATGAAAATTTAACCAAACCAAGATACCGGTTATTTTACAAAAACCCTTTTTATACGGATATTTTCCTGAATTGGATAGTAAGGGTTTATGCTGCTATCCTGGCATTAGCTATGGCTGAATTGCCGGCATTAAAATAGTTTACCAGCGTGTTTGCTTATGCCTGAATCTGTCTGTTTATGCCGCATTATTATTTTTTGACATCACGTATTGTTTTTTTGAAGCGGCATAAGTGACAAAATCATTTTGAAATAACCGTTTATTTACCAATACTTTGATTTAAACCTTCATTTTGTTTAAAATGAGATTTTAAATTTACCAGAAATAAGGGTGTTATGGAAAAAAAGACCATACTTCTGACCAATGATGACGGCATAGAATCAGAAGGCCTGTACAGCATATATCATGCTCTCTGCAGGGAAAAATTGTTTGAAGTACAGGTGATTGCTCCGGAAAAGGAACAGAGTGCGGTAGGCCATGCCATTACTGTGTTTAACCCCATTCCGGTATGGAAGGAAAACAGGAATGGCAAATTTTTTGGTTATGCGGTAGACGGAACCCCTGCTGATTGTGTCAAGCTGGCCGTAAAGGCCATGCTGGACAAAAAACCGGACCTGGTGATCTCCGGTATCAACAAAGGGGCCAATGTCGGGGAGAACGTCATTTATTCGGGCACCGTTTCAGCGGCGACAGAAGGAACTGTGTATGACATTCCCTCCATGGCGGTATCCATCGATAATATCAAAGACCCTGATTATGGTTTTGCGGCCCAGTTTGCTGCCAGCATGGCCAAGAGGATCATATCCGAAGGTGGATTGCCCAAAAAGACTTTACTTAACATCAATTTTCCCGATCTGCCCGAAGAAAAAATAAAGGGGGTTAAGATAACCTGCCAGAGCACCGCCAAATTCAATGATTACTTTATAAAACG
>PWYO01000124.1 GCA_003567835.1 Actinomycetota bacterium
GAAAATAAATTTGCTGTATTTTTTGAATATACAGACATCGAGCAGGCCGTCGCGCACAGACGCATGGGGCGTAATTTTGGCCATGGGATTGCCGTAGGACCTTATATTGCTGATGATACAGAAATAGCCGCTGTGAAGCCGGTTTTCATTCTCTACATTGATAATTACCTTTACCGGATTATCCAATAGAAATGCCCGTACGCCATATAAAATATAGGCCAGGACCTTGAGCCGTCTTTTAACCATCATATTGATCTCAGAAATTGCCTTTACATCAAACCCATAAGAGCACATCATAATAAAGTATTTTTTCTCATTGATCAGGCCGAGGTCAATGGTTTGGATATTTTCCTTTTTAAACAGTTTGATGGCCTCCTTAACCGATAAGGGGATACGCCTTTCTTTGGCAAAAGCATTGGTGGTCCCATAAGGAATAATGCCTAAAGGAATGCCTGTATAAGCAAGTGCGTTGACCACCTCGTTTATGACCCCGTCACCCCCCAAGGTGGTTACAAAATCAATTTCATCTTTTTTTTTCAGCCACTCTTTGACCTTTTGATAGGTTTGGCCCACTTCATTGGTCTCCAGGATGTGGGTAGAAAAACCGGCATTTTGCATTTTTTTATTGACATTGTCCAGTACTTTTGGGCTGATCCTGCCAGAAAGAGTATTATACACCAATAAAGTTTTCATATAATCAGTTAATGACCGCATTTTTTAATGCATGGGGACAAGGACAATCTCTTTTTCCCGCAACCTTGGGGATGGACTGGAATAAAAGATCCCTGAGGTTGGCAATATTTTGTTTAAAAATTTTAATTATTTCTTCGGTGGTTACAGCTTCGGTATCCGGGTCATCCTCAAGTCCGGCATCATAATCGGTAATAAGGGAAATGTTTGCATAACAAATCGCAAGCTCCCTGGCCAGATATGCTTCCGGATACTGGGTCATATTCACCACTTCCCACCCCTGCCTGGAAAACCACCGGCTTTCAGCCTTGGTGCTGAATCTGGGCCCCTGGATTACCACCACAGTCCCCTTAGGGTGGCAGTTAAGGCCCATAGATTTTGCTGTATGAAAGATTTGCTGGCTCATCCGGGGGCAATACGGTTCTGCAGTAGAGATATGGGTGGTTTTGGGGCCTTCATAGAAGGTGTCCGCCCTTGCCGCAGTGCGGTCCACAAACTGGTCGCAGACCACCAAATCCCCCGGTTTTATATGGGGCTGCAGGCTGCCTGCCGCACAAGGCCCAAAAATCTGGGTGACCCCCAATTCTTTCATGGCCCACACATTGGCACGGTAATTAATCTTTTGGGGCGGTATGCTGTGATCGCTGGAATGCCGGGGCAAAAAAGCCACTTTCAATCCTTCAATTTCCCCAATGGTTATGGTATCCGAAGGGTTTCCGTAGGGGGTTTTTATGGCTACTTCTTCTGTTTTATCTAAAAAAGAATAGAAACCAGATCCCCCAAAAACGCCGATTTGTGCATGATGTTTGTTTTCCATTAGCATCCTTTCTGTTTTAGTAAATCCAAAAGCGGCATCTTGGGCCTGGCACCAAAATGGCTTATGGCCTCAGCAGCCACAATGCTGCCGGTTTTGCCGCATACCATCAAGTCTTGCCCCTTGAGATAACCATGTAAAAATCCTGCAGCATATAAATCTCCTGCACCCGTGGTATCAGTAAGTTTGCTGGGTGCAAGCGGCTGGATATGGTGCACATTTCCCCCTTTTACGATAACCGAACCTTGCTCTGAGCGGGTGATGGCGCAGATGATATCCAGCTTGCTGCATGCGTCTAGGGCTTCATTTAGAGACTCTGTTTCAAATAATTGCAGGATTTCATCTTCATTGGCAAACAGGATATCCATTTTTTTATCAATCAGGTCCAGAAAAGAACGGCGGTACCTTTGAACACAAAAAGCATCGGAAAGGCTTAATGCGCATTGGCCCCCAGATTCTTTGGTGATATCCATGGCTTTATAGGTGGCTTCTTTTGCTGGGGGGCTTTCCCAAAGGTAGCCTTCCGCAAAAGTAATTTTGGTATCCTGTAGCATTTTTCGGTCTATATCCTCCGGTGCCAGCGCCCCGGCTACCCCCAGACAGGTATTCATGGTCCGCTGGGCATCAGGGGTAATCAAGACCACACAATGCCCGGTAGGCTGTGCCCCGTCTGATTTTTTGGTATTAAAATAGACCCCCAGTTGTTTTAAGCTTTGCTCAAAAGCTGTGCCCTGCGCATCCTTGCTGATCTTTCCCACAAAGGCAACCCTGTTTCCCATACAGGCCAGACCGGCTATGGAGTTTGCCACCGATCCCCCGGAGTTTTTTTCTTCAACCTGAATGCAGTCACAGATATTGGATGAAACATTGGGGTCCACCAGCTGCATGGCGCCTTTTTTCATATTCTGCTGTACAATAAAATCATCTTCTACATTGGCCAGCATATCCACAATGGCATTGCCGATGCCCACCACCTCAAATCTTTTTTTGTCCATAACCACCTCGAAACATAAATTGTGCTTGATGCAACTTATAATATACCAAATATTGCATCAACTTAAAATTGAATTTTGGCATAAGGGCCTCCCGGCAGCTCTTCATAAATTGCTTCCATTGCATTATAATGACAAAAAAAGGAGGAAGCCATGTTGCAAAACATCAATATCAGCAGCCGCAAACGTATAGAGTTTTTGGATATCACCAGCCAAGTATCCCAGGTGGTGGCAAAATCGGGCATAAAACAGGGGCTGGCCTGCCTTTTTGTGCCCCACACCACCGCAGGGATTACCATCAATGAGGCTGCAGACCCCTCTGTGGTCAAAGATATGATCACCAAAACCAATCATATGGTACCCAAAGACGAAGGATACAGCCACATGGAGGGAAACTCTGATGCCCATATAAAGACCACCCTGGTGGGCCCCCAGCTCAATGTGATCATCGAAAACAGCGAACTGGTTCTGGGTACCTGGCAGGGTATTTATTTTGCAGAATTCGACGGACCCAGAAACAGAAAACTGTATGTCAAACTCATGCAGGGTTAAATGATGACCCTTTTTGACCAATTTGAACAAAAACCCAAGCAGCATCCCTATGCACCGCTTGCGGAGCGGATGCGCCCCTCTACGCTGGATCAATTTGCCGGCCAGCAGCACTTGGTGGGAAAAGACAAGGTAATCAGGGTGATGATTGAAAAGGATCGGATCTATTCCATTATCTTCTGGGGTCCCCCCGGCTCAGGGAAAACAACCCTGGCCAAAATAATCGCCAATAGCACCGACTGCAAGTTCATATCCTTTTCTGCGGTCACCTCAGGCATAAAACAGATTAAAAAGGTCATGGAAACCGCCAAATACCATATGCAGCAAAGAGGCAAGAAAACCATTCTTTTTGTCGACGAAATACACCGCTTCAACAAAGCCCAGCAGGATGCTTTTCTTCCCTTTGTGGAAAAAGGAACCATTATACTAATCGGGGCTACCACCGAAAACCCCTCTTTTGAAATCAATTCCGCTTTGCTTTCCCGGTGCAAAGTTTTTCTTTTAAACAAACTGACCCAGGCAGAGATTGAAGGTTTGCTTCAAAACGCTGTTTGTGACAAAGACCGGGGCCTGGGCAAGAAGGAATTGACCATAGACAGCAAAGCCCTTCAACTGATTGCCCGGTTCTCAGACGGGGATATCCGCATTGCTTATAATATCCTGGAACTATGCGCCAGCGCCTTGGAGCCTGCCCAAAAAGGCCGTATCCATGCAGATCTGGTGGAAAGCATCATCCAGAAAAAATCCCTCTTATATGACAAAGCCGGAGAGGAGCACTTCAATCTCATCTCGGCTTTGCATAAAAGCCTGCGGGGCAGTGATCCGGATGCCGCGGTTTACTGGACCGTACGCATGCTGGAAGGCGGAGAAGACCCCCTTTATATTGCCAGGAGGATGGTAAGGTTTGCTTCAGAAGACATCGGTTTGGCCGACAGCAATGCCTTGACCATTGCCCTTTCTGCCAAGGAAAGCTTCCATTTTTTAGGCCCTCCGGAAGGGTACCTGGCCTTGGTGCAGGCTGCCGTATACCTTGCTCTGGCCCCAAAAAGCAATGCTGCCTATAAGGCCTACAATCAGGCCAAAAAAGATGTTTTGGAGCATGAAGCGGCACCCGTGCCCCTTCATATACGAAATGCGGCCACCAAACTCATGAAAGATTTTGGGTACGGAAAAGATTATAAGTATGCCCATGATTATGACCAGGGCATCACGGACCAGGAGCATCTGCCTGATACCTTAAAAGGCCGCACCTATTACCGACCCACCGACAGGGGTTTTGAAAAAAACCTTCAAAAAAGAATGGAATACATCCAAAGGCAAAAAAAGAAGCCCACTACACGATAAGTGATTCTGCAATCTGTATGGCATTGAGGGCAGCGCCTTTCCGTAACTGGTCTCCTACCACCCACATGTTCAGCCCGCGGTCATGAGAGTTGTCTTCACGGATCCTGCCAATAAACACATCGTCTTTGCCTGAAGAATCCAGTGCTGTAGGATATACAGCGTTTTGAAAATCATCCTTTACCACCAGCCCTTTGCCTTCAGATAATGCCTTTCTGGCTTCTTGTACGGAAATTTTTTGCTCGGTCTGGATGTTGATGGATTCGGAGTGGGAGGTAAATACAGGCACCCTGACTGTGGTGGCAGTAACCCGGATGGCTGGGTCTGCAAAGATCTTTTGGGTTTCACCCACCATTTTCATCTCTTCCTTGGTATAGCCGTTATCTAAAAATACATCAATATGGGGCAATACATTAAAAGCAATTTGTACAGGAAAAACTTCTTTTTGTATATTTTTCTTATTTTTACAAATCAGGTCCCGAACCTGTTGTTCAAGCTCAACGATCGCTTTTGCGCCCGCCCCGGAAACTGCCTGATAGGTGGAAACCACAATCCTTTTGATCTTGGAGAGGTCATAAATGGGTTTGATGGCTACAGCCATGATAATGGTGGAACAGTTGGGATTGGCAATGATCCCCTGATGGTTTCCAATCTGCTCTCCATTGACTTCAGGCACCACCAGCGGTATGTTTTCTTCCATCCGGAAAGCACTGCTGTTGTCTACCACCACAGCACCGCTGTGTACAGCATGCGGCGCAAATTTTTTGGAAATGCCTCCCCCAGCGGAAAAAAGGGCAATATCTGTATGCTTAAAAGAGTTTTCCTGCAGCTCTTTGATCTCAATTTCTTCGCCCAGATATGTAATTTTTTTACCAGCCGACCTTTTGGAAGCCAGAGGCAGCAGATTTTTTATGGGGAATTTTCTTTGTTCCAGTATTTGCAAAAAGACTTGACCGACTGCACCGGTAACCCCAGCGATGGCCACATTATATTGCTTCAAAACAGTCTCCTCTAAAAAATGTTAATGGTTTTATGTATCCAGCTCGAATCCCTTATGCAGGATTTTTACCGCTTTTTTGACTTTCCCTTTTCGAATGACACATGAAATCCTGATGGGCGATGTGCTAATCATCTCAATGTTTATGCCTTCACGTCCCAAAAGATCAAACATCTTTGCTGCAATACCCGGATTTGTCTGCATGCCCGCTCCCACAATGGAGACTTTGCCTACATCAGGATCCACAGAGATTTTCTCATAACCTGTTTCAGAAACAACTTTTTTGGCTATATTGATATCATCTTCCTTTACCGTAAAGGTAATGGTAGCAATATTTTTATCACTGACATTTTGAACAATAAGGTCCACATTGATGTTCTCTTTTGCCAGCTGGCCAAAAAGATTGGCCGCTATTCCAGGCTCATCCTTTAAACCGAACACAGTGATTTTCACCTGATTGTTATCATAGGATACACCGGTTATTACCGGTCTTTCCATTTTTTCATCTTTAAATTCCATGACCCACGTCCCCTCAATATCATTAAAGCTTGACCTTACATGTAA
>PWYO01000012.1 GCA_003567835.1 Actinomycetota bacterium
CGGAAATGGGCACCAGGCTCATAGGCACATCCTCGGTGATATAGCGCACATTGGTGGTTCTGGGGGCCATGATCCCCACATAGCCGGGATTGCTGTGTATGGCATCAAAGAGATTGTCTTCCACCACATTATAGGCCATGGAAAGCCAGTCAATGGCCGAATACACATGGGGGCAGCTAAGCTTATGGGCCACCTTGACCCTCTCTGCATCCACTGCTTCCAGGATCCTGGCCACCGACTGGGTAACCCCCTCGATATAAAATTGGAAGTTCCCCAGGGTAGATTCAATGCGGGATGCATTGAGTACGGTGATGGCAGGATGAAACACCGCACCCATATTGTTAAAAGAAGTTTCAATAATATTGCTGGCTGCTATAAATTCCTTAAACGCCTGGTTTAGCTTCTTGACCACCCTGCCTGTGGCTGCAGAAGGGATGGCTGCCACCGGAATGGCTTGTTTGATCCTGAATATTTTGGCAGAAGCTGGACCCATGCCCCTGCTTGCATAGATGAAAGTCTGTGTTTCAGAAACAATAATATCTTTTTTGTTGCCCTCTTTTCTTAAGGTGTTTAAAAACTCAAGTGCTCCGCAGGTCCGGCCCGGATTCAGCACCACAATCTGTCCCTCCTCAAGATAAGGGGCGCACCGCTTGGCAATGGCTGCATGGGCATTGGCAGGCACCACCACCATAATCACATCCACATCCTTGATCACTTTTTCGATATTATTGGAAGCCATATTGAGTTTGCCAAATCCGCTGATCTCTCCTTCAAGCTCAATGCCTTTCAGTTTAATAACCGGTTTGATCCTGACCAGGGTACGGTTATAGAGATTGACCGAAAAACCTCGTATGGCCAAATGGGCAGCTATAGCCTTTCCGCCATGCCCGGCCCCTACCACTGCAAACCTAAGATCGTCCAAAATGTCTCCTTCCTCTATTACACTTTTTCCCACTGTAATGTATGCTCAAATGCCTCCCGGAGCTTTTCAACTGTCCGGCGGTCCAGATCTGTCCTAAAACGGTCAGGGAGCCTGAATGTCTTTTCATGGTTTTGCGGTCCTTCCTCGATAACCGCAAGGTCAATGCCCATTTTCCCCCGGCCTTGGCTGAGAAAGCCATAGAGCCGGTCTATAAAATGATGGTCAAGATGTTCCTTTTTTACCATCAGCTTGACCCTTGTATATTTTTCTGCCTTCTTTTGCGGTTTTTGGACTTTTTGGAGCTGGCTCACCTGGGAAGCAATAATCTTAAACTGATCCTCTTTTTTGTCCAGCCTCCCTTTGACCATCACCGTTTTGTCTTCCTCCAAAAATTCTTTATATTTTTCCAATACCGTGGGAAAGACCACCACTTCGGCGCTGTCACTGATATCTTCCAGGGTAACAAAAACCATTTGCTTGTTGTTTTTGGTGTATATGGACTTGATTGCGCTGACCACACCGCCTACCTGCACATGGCTCTTATCTTCCAGGCTGGACAGATCCTGAATTTTGTCCAGCCCTTGCAGGGTTTGCTCAAATTCCAAAAGGGGATGGCCGCTGATATAAAGGCCAAGCATTTCTTTTTCAAAACCCAATAGCTCTTTCTGGTTAAACTCTTCATAATCCTGGCTCTGTTTGCGTATATCGCCCACCAGCACTTCCTGCTGGCCGCTGTCCTGGACATCGAACAGAGAGTACTGACCGGACTCCCTGTCCTTTTTCACTTTAAGGATTTCATCGATCATTTTTTCAAATTTGTCCAGTAAAAACTTTCGCCCCAGGCCAAAAGAATCAAAAGTTCCGCTTTTGATAAAACTTTCAATGGTTTTTTTATTCAATGCGCTGGCGCTGATCCGGTTGCAGAATGATGTGAAATCCTTAAACTTGCCCCCGTTTTTTCTCTCCCGTTCCACTTCCTCGATCACATTGGACCCCACATTTTTAATGGCTGAAAGCCCAAAACGTATAGCGTTTCCTACCACCGTGAAATCAGCATAACTTTCATTAATGTCAGGAGGAAGCACTTCTATGGACAGTCTCCGGGCCTCAGCCACATACTGGGCCACTTTCTCCTGGCTGCCCATCCGTATGCTCAGCAGCGCAGCCATAAATGCCACCGGATAATTGGCCTTCAGGTAGGCCGTCTGATAAGAGATCATGGCATAGGCCGTGCTGTGCGACTTATTGAAACCGTACTCCGCAAAATGGTTAATGAGCTCAAATATGTTCTGTGCAGTCTGGGCATCAATGCCTTTTTTCTGGGCCCCCTGTAAAAATTTTGTCTTCTGCTGGGCCAAAAGCTTTCTTTTTTTCTTGCTTATGGCACTCCTTAATATATCCGCTTCGGACATGCTGAAACCAGCCAGTGCGCTGGCTATGGCCATCACCTGCTCCTGATAAAGAATGATGCCGTATGTGCTCTCCAAAATGGGCTTGAGGCTGGGGTGGGGATAGGCTATTTTTTTCCTTCCGTGTTTGCCCTCCACAAAATCGGAGACCATCCCGCTCTGCAGCGGGCCGGGCCGGTACAGGGCCAGCAGGGCAATAAGGTCTTCAAACCGGTTGGGCTTGAGATTGATAACCAGCTCCCGCATCCCTGAACTTTCCAGTTGAAAAACACCCAGACATTCTCCATCACTGAGCATTTTAAAGGTCTTTTTATCGTTTGGATCCAGCTTCGCTGTATCGATGTCTATTTTTTTTGTTTTTTTAATCAAAAACAAAGTCTTATCGATTAAAGAAAGGGTCTTCAGGCCCAAAAAATCCATCTTAAGCAGGCCGATCTGCTGGACATCTTCCATCTTGTACTGGGTGACAATATCTTCATCCCCTTCCCGCTGAATGGGTGTATAATTGTATAATTCCTCTGCAGAGATCACCACACCTGCCGCATGTATGGAATCCTGTCTGCAAATGCCTTCCATGGTAATAGCAGTGTCGATAACCTCTTTGATGCGGGCATCCTGATCATAGATCTCTTTTAGCTCCGCCACCTGCTTGAGTGAATTCTCTATGGTCATATGCAGCTCCATGGGAACCAGCTTGGCAATACGGTCCACTTCTGCATAAGGCACCTCCAAGACCCTGCCTGCATCCCTGATGGCCTGTCTGGCAGCCATGGTGCCGAAGGTGATCAGCTGAGCCACCTGGTTTGTGCCGTATTTTTCGGTCACATATTGTATAACCTCTCCCCTTTTCTCATAACAAAAATCGATATCAATATCAGGCATGCTTTTTCTCTCTTCATTGAGAAACCGCTCAAATAAAAGCCCGTACTTTAGAGGCTCAACATCGGTAATCTGAAGCACATAGGAAACCATGCTCCCTGCTGCAGAACCCCTGCCCGGCCCTACCCTGATATGATGCTGTTTGGCAAAATTGACAAAATCCCATACGATAAGAAAATACTCGGCAAAACCCATCTTTTTGATCACGGAAAGCTCATGGTCCAGCCTTTGTTTCACCTGGGAAGTCAATGTGCCGTAGCGCTTCTGGGCACCCTCATAACAGATTTTTTCCAGGTACTGGTCCGGACCATAGGAGGAAGGGACCTGGAAAGGAGGAATAAGGCTTAAGTCAAATTCGAGTTCTAGGTCGCATTTTTCTGCAATTTCTGTACTGGCCTGCAATGCCTGGGGGCAGCGGCTGAATTTTTTGGCCATGTCTTCTGCAGTTTTAAAATAAAATTCATTGGTTGAAAACTTAAGCCGGTCTTTCTGATTAATGGTGGAACCGGTCTGTATGCACAGCAGGACATCATGTGCCTTAGAATCATCTGCTTCCAAATAATGCACATCATTGGTGGCTACCACCGGTACCCCGTATTTGGCTGAAAAATCCAGCAATGCCTGGTTGACCTCTTCCTGCTCAGGAATGCCTGAGTCCTGGATTTCCAGGTAAAAATCTTCGCCGCCGAATACTTTCAGATACCAGTCCATTTCCTTTTTGGCCTCTTGTATCCTGTCCTGGATCATCAGCTTGGGAATAATGCCTGAAATGCAGCCGCTTAGGCCGATCAACCCTTGTGCATGCTGTTCCAAAAGCTCGCGGTCAATCCTGGGCTTATAGTAAAACCCTTCCAGGAAACTCAAGCTCACCATTTTCATCAGGTTCTTGTATCCGGTATTGTTTTTTGCCAGCAATGTAAGGTGGAATGGACCCCATTCTTCACGGTTGCCGGCATGGGGCTGTTTGTTATGCCTGCTGCCTGCTGCCTGATACACCTCACAGCCGATAATGGGCTTAATGCCTTCCGCCACCGCCTTATTGTAAAAATCAATGGCCCCGTACATCACCCCGTGATCGGTTAAAGCCACCGCAGGCATGCCCAGTTTTTTGGCTTTTCCGATAAGCTTGGGTATGCGCACAGCACCGTCTAGCAGAGAATACTCGCTATGAACATGTAAGTGCACAAAATTTTTTAGGTCCATGATCAGTACACAACCCGGTACATCTCTTCCAAAGAAGTCTCCCCCACAGCCACTTTCTCCGCAGCCCGTTCCAGCAGCGTTTTCATCCCCTCAGCCCTGGCTACCTGGGCAATATCATCTGCGCTCCTGCGTTCCAGAAGCATCTCCCTTATTTTTTTGGAAATCACCATGACCGAGAAAATGCCTGTTCGGCCTTTATAGCCCAGATTGTTGCACTTGCCGCATCCGGCCGCATCATAGATGGTTTTTCCTTCTAGGATGGGGGCAATCTCATCCTCAATGGTGGACTTGCCGATATCAGCCTCTACTTTGCAATCGGGACAAAGCACCCGCACCAGCCGCTGGGCCACAATCCCGCTGATTGCTGAAGAGACCATATAGGATTCCACGCCCATCTGCATCAGCCGGGCCAGGGTGGAAGGCGCATCATTGGTATGCAGTGTGGTCAGCACCAAATGACCGGTGACTGAAGCCTGCATCACGATTTTTGCCGTTTCCAGATCCCTGATCTCACCGACCATAATAATATCGGGGTCGCTTCTGAGCATAGCCCTGAGCCCCCTTGAAAAATCCATGCCCACCTTGGTATTGACCTGGACCTGCATAATCCCGTTGAGCCTGAATTCAACAGGATCTTCTATGGTATAAATTTTTTTGTCCGGACTGGAAATCTGGTTCAAACTGGCATACAGGGTGGTGGTTTTGCCCGAGCCGGTCGGCCCGGTAATCACCACGGAGCCGTGAGGCTGGAAGATGACTTTTTTAAATTTGTCTTCATCTTCCTTGACCATGCCCAGATTTTTAATATAGAAAAGGCTCTCGCTTACATTGAGCAGCCTGATGGTGATATTTTCCCCGTATACGGTGGGGATGGAGGCAAAACGCAGATCAATGCTGCTGCCGTGAAAATCAAAAGAGCTCCTTCCGTCCTGGGAAAGCCTGCTTTCAGTTATATCCATGCCCCCCATAATCTTATACCGGGAAATAAGCAGCCTCTGCACTGTCCGGGGAACATCTTTGATCTTCTGCATCACCCCGTCAACACGGAACCGTATGCCGCAGTTTTTTTCCTGAGGCTCTATATGCACATCGCTGGCACCCATGGAAATGGCTTTGAGTATAATCCGGTTGGCCAGCTTGACCAGGGGATTGCCTTCTACAACCGCGTCTTCCATTTTCTCGGTGATGGTAAAGTCCTGATCGTCGATAATATCCTTGATTTCCTGAAGGCTGTAGTCATCGGTCATAAAAATCTTGATGGCGTTCTCAATATTTTGCTGGGTAGCAATAAAAGGTTTGATATTATAGCCGGTAATCAGCCTGATTTCGTCTATAATATTAATATCCAAAGGATCGAACATGGCCACAGACAAATTATTATTTTCCAGATTAAAAGCAAAAACTTTGTGCTTGCTGGCAAAATCGCGGGGAATGAGATTGACCACATCAGACCTGATCTCCTCCTGGTTTTTGACCAGATCCACCGCTTCAAA
>PWYO01000006.1 GCA_003567835.1 Actinomycetota bacterium
ATGCACTGCCCGGGGTAACCACCACATCAGCTTCATCTAATACCATTTTAGCAAACGACTGGGATGTAAATCCAGCAGGAACTTTTGACCATACATATATGGTATAGGGGGAATCAAAATAGCTGATTCCCATCTCATCCAGCATATTCTTGGCTATTTTTCTCCTCTGATTATAAATTTGGTTGTTTTTTGGCACCAGCTTGCTGTAATTCTGTAGTGCTTCAACCGCTGCAACCTGTACCGCATTAAATACGCCGGAATCTACATTTGTCTTGTATTTGCCCAGGCTGCTCACAATTTGTTTATTGCCCACCGCATAAGCAATCCGCCATCCGGTCATATTGAATGTCTTGGACAGGGAATTAAACTCTATGCCCACTTCCAGAGCCCCGTCCGCATTGAGAAAACTAATCGGCTTTTCTCCGGTTTGTGCATAGATATCTGAATACGCATTATCATGGCATACAACAATATTGTATTTTTGCGCAAATGCTACCACCTGGTCAAAGAAATCAATGCTTGCCCCTGCAGAAGTGGGGTTATGCGGATAGTTCAAATACATCAACTTGGCTTTTCGGGCAATGTCCTTATCAATGGCATCCAAATCCATCAAAAAGCCGTTTTCTTCCTTAAGGGGAATCTCATAGGCAACACCGCCGGCAAACATGGTCCCGATTTTATAAACCAGATAGCTGGGGTCGGGCACCAGCGAATAATCCCCGGGATTGATCAATGTATAAGCGATATTGGCAATCCCTTCTTTTGATCCCCATAATGGAATAACCTGTTCTTGTTCAATGTGGATCGCAAATCTGCTCTGGTAAAAATCACTGACAGCCTCATTGAATTGGGGCATTCCGTAACTGGAAGGGTACCTGTGGTTGCTGGGGTCCTGGGCTCCCTGATACAATTTTTGGACAACGCACGCCGGCGTAGCCAGATCCGGATCTCCAATACCCAGACTGATTACATCAATTCCTTCCCGCTTCTTTTTCTTGATGATTTCATCAATCTCGGCAAAAAGGTAGGGGGGTAATGATTTCAGCCGATCAGACTCTGTTATCTCCATCGATTCAATCCTTTCTATTTATTGCAATATTGGCCATCAAATACAAATTGTACGGGACCCTCCAAATACACCCATCCTTGATCATCCCACAGAACATCAACCATTCCCCCAGGAACCCTTACTTTGACTGTATTCTGTGGAATTTTTCCCAGTTTGATGGCTGCCACTGCACAAGCACAAGCGCCTGTCCCGCAGGAAAGCGTTTCGCCTACCCCTCTTTCCCACACCCGCATTTCGATTAAGTCTTTACTCACAACACGCACAAACTCCACATTGGTTTTCTGGGGAAATAAGGGGTGCTGTTCTAAAGCGGGCCCTAATGTTTCTAAATTGATTTCATCCAGCGCGGTATGATGGAAAATGACGCAATGCGGATTGCCCATAGAAACCAGATGAATGGAATAGGTATCCTTGCCCAGGGTAAGCTTATAGCCAAAAACCGCATCAAGCCCCTTTATATCAGCAGGGATCATGGATGGCTCAAAAGCGGGCTTTCCCATATTGACTTTAATTGTTTGAACCTTGCCGCCAGCTGTTCTCATAGTGATTTTTTTTATGCCGGCCAGCGTTTCAATTGCAATGGTTTTGTGTACGAATATCCCTTTTTCATATAAAAAACGGGCCATGCAGCGTATGCCGTTTCCACACATCTCAGCCACAGAACCGTCCGCATTATAATAAAGCATTTTAAAATCGGCTGACTCAGATTTGCGCACCATAATAAGCCCGTCTGCCCCAATACCCAGACGCCGGTGGCACATATGAGCAATCTCTTTTTGGCTTATATGGTTCTGATTGCAGGTATCATCGATGACAATAAAATCATTTCCCTGGCCGTGTAATTTTGAAAAGCTAACCGCCTGCGTCAATATGTTCTCCGATCACTTCCAATATCTTCTCATTTAGACACAAAATATTATCATAATTGTCCGCTCTTATCCAATGAATCCTGGGGTCCGCCCGAAACCAGGTCATCTGCTTTTTAGCAAGTCTTCGGGTATTCCTTTGCACCAATTGTTTGCACGCTTCTAGGCTGAGGCTTCCTTGGAGAAAGCGCACCACCTCCTTGTATCCGGTTGCCTGCCTTAAGGGGTAACTTTCGCCATACCCTTTTTGCATCAAAGATTGTACTTCATCCACCAGTCCCCGGTCAAACATTGTGCATACCCGTGCATCAATCTGCCTGTACAGGCAAGCCCGATCCATGCTAAGGCCTATAAAAATGGTATTATAGGCTGATTCTCTTTTTTGCCAGCTTTTCTGAAAACCCGAATAGGGCTTTCCGCTGATCCGGTAAACCTCCAGCCCCCTTATAATCCGACGGCAGTCATTAGGTCCTATTTTTTTACTGTATGCAGGATCGATTTTTTTGAGTTGTTGATAGTATTTTTGCAAACCCTCTTTTTTTATGCCTTCCCGAATCTGTTCTCTGATTGTAGTATTCTGGCTCGGCGCAAAATCCAGCTTGTCCAATACGGCTCTGATATACAGTCCTGAACCGCCAACCAGTATGGGGATCCTTTGTTTTGCAAAAAATTCCTTCTGCATGATATCCCTGCAGATTTGCCTGAACTGTACCGCAGAAACTTGGCAATCCGGCTCAAAAAGATCAATCATGTACTGCCGTATTTTGCCGCTGGAAACCTTATCTGTCCCAATATCCATCCCCTTGTATACCTGCATGGAATCCACAGAAATCACATGGGTATCCAGAGAGGCGGCCAGGCTGATTGCAGCCCTGCTCTTACCGGTACAGGTAGGTCCGCAAATCATCAATACATATTGATGGTCTTGAAGTTTTTGCCGGATCTCTTCCAGTGTTCCCGTATTGCTTGTTTTTGCCTTTTTATCTAACATTTGCCCTGATAATTTCCAATTAGATAGAAAGCTTTGGCCTGCTTGATTTCAAGGTACACCATTTTCCCGATGAGCTGCTTGGGCGCCCTGCATAACACCACAGTATGATCATAAAGCCTGGCCTGCAAAAGCCCTTTGTCTTTGGGGCTGTAACCTTCAACCAGTGCTTGAAAGGTTTTGCCTTCCATCTTTTTGTTTTCTTCATAACTGATCCTGTTTTGTACAGCCACCAGCTCTCCAAACCACTTTTTTTTGCTGGCAAGGGGCACAACATCTTTTATTTTTGCCGCAGCAGTCCTCTCCCGGGGAGAATATATGAAAGTAAAAGCTCTTTTAAACCGGGCCTTTTTGACCACATGCATGGTCTGCTTAAAGTCTTTTTCTTCTTCTCCGGGAAAACCGACCATAATGTCTGTGGTAATAGAACAGTTTTTCATATTTGCCTTCATATCCTGTACCATGCCAAGATAATGTTCTTGGGTGTATTTCCTGTTCATTTTTTCTAAAACAGCATTCGAGCCGGACTGAAGAGGCAGATGGATATGATTGACTGCCTGGTCGCATCCCGCAACAACCTTGACCAGTTTTGGGCTAAAGTCTTTGGGATGGGAGGTCATAAATCGGATCCAGGGTATGCCTAATGGGTCCATTTTTTCCAAAAGGGAAGAAAAATCAATGGCCTGGTCAAGGTCCTTTCCATAAGAATTCACATTCTGCCCCAGAAGGGTAACCTCCTTTACCCCTTGGTGGGCCAAATCTTTGATATGGGCTGCTATTGCTTCAGGCGGCAAAGACTTTTCTCTTCCCCTTACAAAAGGAACGATGCAGTAGGAACAAAAATTATTACAGCCGGTGATGACCGGAACAAAAGCCTTAAAAGGCTGGGGTCTTACGGACTGGCCCAGCTGATAATCAAATCCTTGTTCTTTTACGCCGCAAATATTGGATCTTCCCTTTTGTTTCTGAGCCACCAATTGCGCAATCTGGGACACATTAAAAGTACCGAAAACAATATCGACAAAGGGAAAATCTTTCTGAATGTCCGCCCTTAGATTCTGCGCGGTGCAGCCGCCTACTGCGATGATCAGATGGGGGTTTTCCTTTTTGTGTTTTTTGAGGTTTCCAATATGGCCATAAAGCCTGTTTTTTGCCTTTTCCCGCACCGCACAGGTATTCAGCACAATGAGATCAGAGCCTTCCAGCCGTCCGGTAAGGGTGTAGCCTGCTTTGGTTAAATGGTAGGCAATCCGTTCAGAGTCATATTCATTCATCTGGCAGCCAAACGTTTTGATATAGGCTTTTTGATTTGTTTTTTTACCATCCCCGGTTCGTTTTAATGCCATATTTCTGTACCCATGCTGCTTAGGCCCCTGGTTACCCATCTAAGGTTTAGTCCATGGTCTTCATAACTTCTTTTATGCCCTTGTGTTTTTTAAAAACAAGATGTTTTTATATATTTATACCCTATTGCGCATTACCTATGTATTTTTCCATAAAAGCAGCCATTTTTCATGTGCAAAAATTTTTGGTTCATATAACGCGATAGCCAAGACCGCCTCTATGCCATGCGATCTACCCAGACTACCGCTTTATACTCATTTGACAAGAGAAGAAAGGCCTAATTTACAAACGGGACCGTCTGGCTGCACACAGGCGCGGGGACTGGGGTTTTTTAAAATACCCCTATGCGCAAAGCTGAAGAATATTTAAAAAAGAAACACCTATCTCGGCTCAACGGTAAGCACAATCGCCGTTTTTATTTCTCCGTTCACTTCAATATCCTTAAAAAACGGTATGCAGACCAGTTCCTGGCCTGTGGGTGCAATATATCCTCTGGCAATAGCAATACTTTTTATGGTTTGATTTAAGGCACCGGCACCAATGGTCTGCACCTGCACCCTTCCCTCACTCCTAATAATGCCCGCTATAGCACCTGCCACTGAATTAGGCTTCGATCGCGATGAAACCTTGAGAAGCTTCATTGTTTTGGTACCCTTACTTCAATCTTTTTGCTTTAAATGTACGTCTATGTGTATTTTATTGTTCTGCCTTTTATATTCTACATGGCCGCAATCGATAAAATATTTTTTACCCAGTCCTGAAAATTTTTGCTCAATGACATCTATTATACCTTTTAATTCCTCATGTTTGAACCTGCTGGCCAACTTTATCTCCTCATAAAGGGAAAGATTGCTTTTAGCAGCTTGCTCTTTGCTTGGGTTTTGGTCCTTTTTACCAATATCCAATCCCATGGCAACCGGCTGCAAGGGGACCAGTTCACCATAGGCAGCCCGCTGTATGCTTCTCTGGGATATATCCATACCCAGTATATCTTTGCTAATCTTATCTAATACATTGTAGTTGTCGGTGAGCAGAGGAATCTGGGTTACTTTTACGGGATTCGCTTTGATATAGTCATCAAGCGATTGCCAATCATCAAATGCGGGCAGGGAATCTTTTTGGCTTCTCATGGTGGCTAAGACCTGGGTGGGGGTCCCATAATAGATATTGGTTTCCGGGTTCTGGAACTGAAATTCCATAATGGCTTTGACAATATTATTAACGCCCCCAATAACCGTCAGCCCCTCATCGGTTTCTATGATTTGAGGCAATATGGATTGATCCTTTTTTTCCGGAAGATCGTTTAAATCTGCCTCAACAAAAAATGAAGTACCCATGTCCGGGCCCGAAAAGGTGGTATTGATTTTTTTTACATTAAGCTTGATGGAAAAAAGGGCCATGCCCCGGCCGTGAAACCCGTAGGCATCTTTTTTGGCATTTTCCAGTTTTGAGGTAACCCTGGATTCAAAAATAATAGCTTTGAATTTATCCGGAATGCCCATCCCATCATCGATAAAGTGGATAATCCTGCGGTGCTCACCCAGCTTTTTAGTACCAATATAGATATTTTCAGCCTGCGCGTCCCTGCTGTTTCTAAGCAGCTCCACAATGATATCTTCCA
>PWYO01000018.1 GCA_003567835.1 Actinomycetota bacterium
GTATTTGGGTTATCTCGGTTTTTCGGGTTTTTTGGGATTTACAGGGTTTATCGAGCCTTACTTATATAATTTGTTTTTTCTTTATTTCCTGTTTTTCTTCTTTTTCTTCTTCTCTATGCCTTCAGGCAAAGGGGAGCAAAGAAGCGGAAACCAAAAAGAACCAAATCAGCATAGGGATGCATAAAAAAGTGTTGCCTGTTCTCAAATAAAGGGTTTGTTGCCGGCAGGCAGCCTGTTTGCCGTACACCCACATAACAATTGCCTGCAGGTGCAAGCCGCTAAGCTTTCAGCCAATCCCCCTGGATGCGGATGGCGCGGACAGGGGCCGGGTGCCACCATGGTGATGGTACCTTTGCGCCTGGCTGCAAAAGCGGGGCATTTTCCCGATTGGGGGCAGGGCCTGCGATTACAGAACCCCATTTGGCGGCAAAGAACCAAACGGATGCTTAGAGGCATCCAACCAGCTGCTTTTCCGGTTTGAAAGGATTGTCCCCTTACGGCTGTCAAAAGGAGTTTTTTAAACCAAACCGGGCCATTCGATTCCTTGACAGCCCTTCTCCGGTTTTCATATAATACACCAAGATTGAAAATTGAATCATCCTTGCTCGTTGGGTGAGGCTCCTGAACGGAAACAGGCTGTTGTCCAGAAACGTCCAGAGACGCCAATGGATAAAACAGGCAAGCCCGAATTAAGGATTGCTTAAAACAGCTGATCACAAAAAAAGATCTAAGCCGTTCAGTGCTAAAACCAGAACGAAGGGCTGTTGTTTTTATATGGATCAGATCATTGCAGGCAAAACGGTTCTTCGGAACCGTTTTTTTCATGGCCGGAACCAGGCAAGGGCAGATCACAGGCAAAAATGGACTCCCTGAAAGGAGCAGCCAAAGGAGGTGGGTGCTATGGACCTTTACCAAGCCATACAAAATTATTTACAAGACAAACAAATGAACAGCATCAAGCAAGCCCTGGACCGGGCAGACACCAAGGATATTTATGCCTTGCTCGGGGAATTGGATCCCCAGGACCGGGTGGTGATATTCAGGCTGCTTCAAAAGGACATAGCCTTGGAAATCTTTGAAAGGCTCAGTGTGGAGATGCAGGAAGAGCTGGTCACCGCTTTTGCCCAGGATGAAGTCAATGCCCTTTTCTCAGAGATGGACCCTGATGACCGGGTGCGGCTGATGGATGAGCTCCCGGCCAAGGTGGCCAAGCGTCTGCTCTATTCCTTGTCCAAAAAAGAACGAAAAAAGACCGCGGAATTGATGGGGTATCTGCCCCAAACCGCAGGCAGGATTATGATTCCCGAGTACATACGCCTGCGGCGGGATGAAAAGGTGAGCAAGGCCTTGGAGAAGATCAGGCGCATGACCGAAGAAAAAGAAACCATGTACACCCTGTATGTAACCGATGACCAAAGGCGGCTCATTGGCGATGTTTCCCTGCAGAAGCTGGTTATTTCAGATCCGGAGCAGAAAATAGACCAGATTATGAACCCCAATCCGGTTTGGGTAAACACCACTACAGACCAGGAAGAAGTGGCCCGCATGCTGCAGCAGCAGGACCTGCTGGCGGTGCCCGTGGTAGACAATGAAAAACGCCTGGTGGGCTCGGTGACCGTTGATGACGCCATGGATGTTTTGGACCAGGAGACCACAGAAGACATATTCAATAAAGCCGGGCTGACCGGCATAGGGCAGCAGGAAGCCGTGCGAAGCAATGTCTTGGTTTCAGGCTCTGTGCTGAGAACCTGGGGCATCAGGCTGCCCTTTTTGCTGATCACCCTGGTGGGGGGCCTGCTGGCAGGCCTGGTCATCGAAAGGTTTGAACAGGCCCTGGAGGCCATTACCGCCCTGGCCATCTTTATCCCTGTGGTTATGGATATGGGGGGCAATGTGGGCACCCAGTCTTCCACCATTTTTGCCCGTGCGCTGGTGCTGGGCCAAATCAACCTACGCCGGTTTTTAAGGCACTGGGTAAGGGAGATTGGAATCGGCTTGGGGATGGGCGTGCTTCTGGGTATACTGGCTGGTTTGGTGGCTGCCCTGTGGCAGGGCATACCCAATCTGGGGCTGGCTGTAGGTACAGCCCTTGCCTTGACGGTTACTCTGGCCACCACGCTGGGTTTTCTCATTCCCTATATCTTATTTAAGCTGGGTTTTGACCAGGCTGCAGGGTCTGATCCGATTATTACCACCATCAAGGATATCACCGGCCTGTTTATTTATTTTTTCCTGGTGAGCCAGTTTTTGGGCTATATGCTGTAAACAGCATAAATCCGGGGGCTTGAACCATATGAGCAGACAAAGTGGGGCGTTTAGGCAGCGACCTTTTTTCTGCCAAAAAGGCGGGGAAGGCTGGTGACAGCCCACACCAGGATGATTCCCAGCAGGCCTCCGGCGATGACATCAAGGGGGTAATGCACCCCCACATAGACCCTGGAAAAAGCGGTCAGCACAGCAGGGACCATGAGCACGGCGCCTGCTTTCCTGTTGCAGGCAAATACGGCCATGGCCACTGCAAAAGCCGCGGTAGCATGGTTGCTGGGAAAGGATACGGTCCCGGTGGTCAGCAAAGGTTCAAAATCCAGGACCAGGAAGGGCCGGGGCCTTCCGATCAGGGGCCGGGCATAATAGCTGATGGTAATGGGTATGGCCGTAGCGGTAAGCAGCAGCATGACATTCTTGAGCCAGCTTCGTTTTTTGATGGCTATAAGGTAGACCAGCAGGAATCCCATGACTGCAGCAAAAAAAACCAGAGAATACCGGGAGATGGCCACAAACACTTCGTCCAGGGCCGTGCTGCCTACCAGACTATGCTGTATCCATAAAAATAAATCAGTATCCAGGGCCAAAATCCTTGTCATTTTTGCTCCTTTTTGTTTGTATCGAATGGTTTGGTGCCGGGGACGCAAAAAACCTTGGGGGTACTTTAACAGGGGATGGATATAAAATCAATGATTTTACCGGACCCTGCCGGTGTATGGGTTTTTGGTTCTGGATAAGCGGCCACGGCCGCTGCGGTAAGCAGGATTGCCATTGAGGCAGAAAGAAAAGGATGGGATGTTTTCAGCCCCGCGGCGGTTGGGATGATGGGAGCAGGCAGGCAAAAACCATGTTTCCAAAATACCTTGTTTTAGGCAGGGCAGCCGGAAAGCCCGGCGGCTGGGTGCAAATCATGGTTTCTGTAGAGATCCTGCATTTTTTTATTGGGCAAAATTTGACCAACTAATTTGACCAACTAATTGGTGACTTCAATGTTAAAATTGATTAAAATAAGGGATTGGCGGACCGCTTGTAATGTAAGGCAGCAATGGAGCTAAAAAGTTGTACGGTTTAGGCTGTTGGCAGGCAGGCCGGCTTATGCCGTTTGTGCATACGGGTGATTTGGACAGGGGAGACGCGGGCAGGGGATGCGTTTTTTATTTATAGTTAATTTGATATAATAGCCGTACCTACATTTAAATCTAAAAGATCTATTGCATATGGGAAAATTTGTCATTGAAGGCAGGAAAAGTTTAAAGGGCAGGGTAAAAGTGAGCGGCGCAAAAAACTCAGCGCTCAAACTCATGGCTGCCTCTATTTTGGGCAGCGGCAGGACCCGTTTGGAAAATATCCCCCTTATTGAAGATGTGTACACCATGGCCGATGTTCTGCGGACGCTGGGAGCGCATGTGATGTTTGACCAGGACTGCGGGGCAGTGGACATTGACCCCGGGGGCATCCAAAGCTTTGAGGCGCCTTATCAGCTGGTCAGGAAGATGCGGGCCTCCATACTGGTAGCCGGGCCTTTGCTGAGCCGTTTTGGAAAGGTCAAGGTGGCCATACCTGGAGGCTGCAATATCGGGTCAAGGCAGATTGACCTGCATCTGAAAGGCTTTGAATTTATGGGCACCAAGAGTTTTATGGAGCATGGTTATGTGCATGCCCGGATCAATAATGGCCAGGGAAGGCTAAAGGGGGCCCTCATTGACCTCGACTTTCCTTCTCGGGGGGCCACTGAAAATATTATGATGGCTGCCTGCCTGGCCAAGGGCAAAACAGTCATCAGCAATGCGGCCAGGGAGCCGGAAATAAGGGACCTGGCCAATTTCCTTGTTGCCCTGGGTGCAGATATCCAAGGGGCCGGCGGCGACCGCATTACCATCAGAGGGGTAGAAGGCCTCAAGGGTGCCAGCTACAGGGTGATGCCTGACAGTATTGAGGCAGGCACCTTTATGGCTGCAGGCGCCATTTGCGGACAGGAAGTAGTCATTGAAGGTGCTGTGGCCAAAAATCTGGATATTTTCCTGCTCAAGCTCAAGGAAATCGGCATCCATGTGGAAATATTGGATCCGGAAACGGTTAAGGTCAAAAGGGGTTTGGGCCCTTTTAAGCCGGTGCAGATATCCACTTTGCCCTATCCCGGTTTTCCCACCGACTTGCAGCCCTTTATGGCAGTAGTGCTGGCCACGGTGCCCGGGGTGTCCTTGATTACGGAAAATGTATTTGAAAACAGGTTTATGTATGTGGATGAACTAAACCGCATGGGCGCCAATATCAAAATTGACGGCCACCATGCCATGATCAGAGGCGTGCAAAAGCTTTCCGGGGCACCGGTCACAGCCTGCGACCTGCGTGCAGGCGCGGCCCTGGTGCTGGCCGGTCTGGCCGCAGAGGGCGTCACCGAAGTGATGGACATATTCCATATACAGAGAGGTTATGAATCTTTTGAGGCCAAATTGGCGGCCATTGGAGCAGACATCAAAAAGGTGCATTGATATGGCAAAAAAAGAAGAAAAAACAAAACGCAAAAGATGGTTTTTTAAGCTGCCCAAGTATGCCAGGGTGCTGATTATTACTGCTGCATCCATCATCATACTGGTCGGGGCTGCTGCGGGTATTTTTACCTATTATGTTAACCGTTTGAATGTAGCCATCAATGCGGTTACCACTTCAGAGATTGAAAGTATCCTAACTCCCATCGAATCGCCGCAAGAGCCGGTGACTGTACTTATATTAGGCACCGACAGCAGGGATGACGATGACCCGGGAAGGGCGGATACCATCATGCTTCTGTACCTGGACCCTGAGAAAGTAGAGGGCTCGCTGCTTTCCATTCCCAGGGATACCCTGGTAGAGATCCCCGGCCATGGGGAGGACAAGATCAATGCAGCCTATGCCTTTGGCCAGGAAGAGCTGATGTTAAAGACGGTGTCCAATTTTTTGGATGCGGACATCAACCACTATGTGACCGTTGATTTCGGCGGTTTTGTAAAGCTTATCGATGCCCTGGGCGGGGTGGAAGTGGACATAGACCGGCCTATGGATGATCCCAAAAGCGGCGCTTTCTTTGCGGCAGGAACCCATCAGCTTACCGGAGAGCAGGCCCTGGCTTATACCAGGGACCGTTCGACCGAACTGGGGGATATTGGCAGGATCCAAAGGCAGCAGGATGTGTTTAGGGCACTCATAGACCAGAAGCTCAATATCCGGTATCTATCCAATATCACCCATTATTTTAATATCATTGCTGAACATACCCGGACCGACCTGGATATTATGACCATACTCCGGTATTCCAAAGCAGCCCTGTCTTTTGATGCCGACCGGTTCCAGACGGCCATTGTGCCCACCCATCCTGACTGGATTGAGGACGGTACCATTTCTGTGCAGCTGCCCGATATTGAAGAGGCTCGGTCCATGTGGGAAAGAATCCTGGACGGGCAGCCCGCGGCCAGGTACAATGCCCTGTACAGGGAAGTGACCGACATACCGGATATGATGTCTTCCAATATCACCTACCGCTTCCAGGTCAAGGTGCGCAATACCGGCGCGCTTACCTGGAGAAGAAACGGCAGCCAGGAAGGCTTCTTTTTGGGGTATCACTGGA
>PWYO01000214.1 GCA_003567835.1 Actinomycetota bacterium
CCCTTGAAGGGGGTACCGCAGCCCTGGCTGTAGGTTCCGGACAGGCAGCAGAGACCCTGGCCCTGTTGGCCATTACCAAGCCTGGGGAAGAGATTGTGGCTGCAGACAATCTATACGGGGGTACATTCCAGCTTTTTCATCATACTTTTCCCCATCTGGGCAGAAAAGTTCAGTTTGTGGATTCACAAAATCCCGAGGCTGCCAAAGAAGCCCTGGGCCCCAAGACCAAGGCCATGTATGCTGAAACCATCGGCAACCCCAAACTGGATATTTTGGATTTTGAGCGGTGGGCCCAAATAGCCCATGAAGCAGGCATACCTTTGGTGGTGGACAACACCCTGGGTGTGGGTCTGGTCAGCCCCATTGATTGGGGCGCGGATATCGTGGTGCTCTCAGCCACCAAGTTTGTGGGCGGCCATGGCACTTCCATCGGCGGCATTATTGTTGATTCCGGCAATTTTGACTGGTCCAATGGGCGGTTTCCCCAGTTTACAGAGCCTGATCCCAGCTATCACGGGATCAAGTTCTGGGATACTTTCGGCCAGTTCCAAGAGATGGGCAATATTGCCTTCATCGTCAAAGTCAGGGTGCAGCTGCAGCGGGATATTGGTGCTGCGCTAAGCCCCTTTAATGCATTCCTGTTTCTGCAGGGCCTGGAAACACTGCCCCTGCGGGTCAAACAACATGCCCAAAATGCCCTGGCCCTGGCCAAATATCTGCAAGGCCATCCCTCGGTGGCATGGGTAAACTATCCGGGGCTCAAAGACCATCCCAGCCATTCCCTGGCCCAAAAATATCTGGACGGCCAATACGGGGCCTTGATTGGTTTTGGCATCAAGGGGGGCCTGGAAGCGGGCAAGCGCTTTATTGAGTCGGTGCAGCTTTTTTCACATCTGGCCAATATCGGGGACGCCAAAAGTTTGGTCATCCACCCCGCGTCCACCACCCATCAGCAGCTCTCCCCCCAAGAGCAGGCCCGTACCGGGGTCACCCCCGATTATATTCGGCTTTCTGTAGGGCTGGAAGATATCCAAGACCTCAAGGAGGACCTGGATCAGGCACTGGTCCAGTCCGCGGAATAATGGATTTGGAGCGCAGAATGGATCAAAAAATTGAAAGCATGCCGGGTGCCGGCAAAAAGGCAGGCCCTGCTGCGGGAAAAGAATTGCATAATATCCTGGAAGCGGTGGGAAAAACACCGCTGGTTAAGCTTAACCGTATTACCGAAGACATCAGCTCCCCGGTTTACGTAAAGCTGGAGGCCCTTAATCCAGGCGGAAGCGTAAAAGACAGGATCGGGCTGTCCATGATTGAAGCTGCGGAAAAAAAGGGACTGCTCAAGCCGGGGGACACCATTGTGGAGGCTACGGCTGGCAACACCGGGGTGGGTTTGGCTATGGCTGCGGCCATCAAGGGATACCGGGCTATTTTTGTGATGCCGGATAAAATGAGTGCGGATAAAGTAAGATTGCTCAGAAGCTATGGTGCAGAGGTGGTGATGGTGCCCACCGCGGTCCCTGCCCATTCTCCGCATAGCTATAATGGGGTGGCTGACAGGCTGGCCCGGGAACTGCCCGGTGCATGGCGGCCCCATCAGTTTGAAAATCCCCATAATCCTCAAACCCATTATGCGGAGACCGGTCCGGAAATATGGGAAGACTCTGCAGGCAGGGTGGAAGTCTTTGTGGCCGGAATGGGCACAGGGGGCACCATTTCCGGGGTAGGCCGGTATTTAAAGCAGCAAAATCCCAGCATTGAAATTGTGGGCGCTGACCCGGAAGGCTCCATTCTTTCCGGAGACAGCCCCAAACCCTATCTGGTAGAAGGAATTGGAGAAGATTTTATTCCCAAAACTTTTAACCGGCAGATGGTGGATCATATGATTCGCGTAAGCGACCAGCAATCTTTTCTTACCGCTCGCCGTCTTGCCCGTGAGGAAGGCATGCTGGTGGGCGGTTCCTCGGGTACTGCTGTTGCCGCTGCGCTAAAGTTTGCCCAGAGGCTCAAACAGCCCAAGTATATGGTGGTTTTGCTTCCGGACACTGGAAGAAATTACCTGAGCAAAATTTTTTCAGACCAATGGATGCAAAAGAAGGGGTTCTGTGAACAAAAAGAGATGCCTGCCGCCAGGCTCGGCCAGGTGCTGGATTACAAAAAGTTTGAATCCATCATTGCCATTGGACCCCAAGATACGCTGGCCAAGGCCTTGACCCTGATGGACCATCACCACATCTCTCAGCTGCCGGTTATCGATCAGAACACGGTGGTGGGCGCCTTGGATGAAGCCGCGGTCATGAAGGTTCTCCATGAGGGCATTGATTTTCGTCACAGTCCTGTCTGCGAGGCCATGGGCCGGCCCTTGCCTGTTTTGGACCAAAAGGTCGATGTCCTGGAAGCGTACCGCATGCTTCTTTCAGGCACGGGAGCGGTTGTGGTTGGCAAGGGCAAAAAACTTGCCGGGGTGATTACCACCACTGATATAATAAACTATTGGACCAGAGGCAAAAGACATGAGATTTGAGTCAAAAGTGATCCATGCAGGCCAAAAACCGGATCCCCAGACAGGGGCGGTAATCCCGCCTGTTTACCAGACCTCCACATACCGCCAGGATGGGATCGGGAAAAATGCTGGATATGAATATTCCCGTACCGATAATCCTACCCGAAGCAGGCTGCAGGCGCTTTTGGCTTCTCTGGAGGGGGGACGCTGGGGACTTGCTTTTGCTTCGGGGATGGCCGCATCCGCAGCAGTTTTCAGCCTGCTCAAGCCGGGAGACCATGTCATTGCCGGAGCGGATCTATATGGGGGCACCTACCGGTTCTTGGAAAAGGTTTTGGTCCCCTGGGGGCTTGAGGTAAGCTATGCAGATCCCGATGACGGGAGGGGTTTTGAGAAGGCTGTGAAAAAAAACACCCGCCTGATCTGGGTGGAGACCCCCACCAATCCTTTGCTCAAGGTGATCGACCTGGGCAAGCTTTCCGGAGTGGCCGAGCATTTGAATCTCTTATTGGCAGTAGACAATACATTTGCCCCCCCTTATTTGCAGAAGCCGCTGGCTTGCGGCGCGGACCTGGTGGTGCATAGCACCACCAAATACCTTTCCGGGCATAGCGATATCATAGGCGGCGGGCTGGTGACCTCCAATCCAAACATCCACCGGAGGTTAAAATTTTACCAGAATGCCGCCGGTGCGGTACCCGGGCCCTGGGACTGCTGGCTGACCATACGGGGCATGAAGACTTTGCCGGTCAGGATGCGGGAACATGAAAAAAATGCCTTGTTTTTGGCCCAGTATCTGCACCGCCATCCACAGGTGGCCAAAGTATACTATCCGGGCCTGCCGGACAGCCCTTATCACGCTCTGGCTTCCAGGCAGATGGAGGGCTTTGGGGCCATGATCAGCTTGGAGCTTGAAGGGGGCTTTAGGGCTGTGGAAAGATTCGTGTCCAGGCTAAAGTTTTTTTCACTGGCTGAAAGCCTGGGCGGGGTAGAATCTCTGGTGTGCTATCCTCCGGCCATGACCCATGCGGCTTTTTCCCCACAGCAGCGCGCCAGAAGGCACATTTCCGACAGCCTGGTAAGGTTGTCGGTGGGCATAGAGCATAAACTGGATCTAAGGGATGACCTGGCCCGGGCTTTGGCATCCTCAAAGGTTTAGGGGATGGGCCGAGATGGAAAAGACGCCTGCAGGTATTGCCCCGGATACCGAAGAAAAATACAACCGCTTTGCACCATACTATGACTGTTTTGTTGGGCCCCTGGAATGGGTCTTTTACCGAAGATGGCGGAGAAAATATATTTCCGCCCTGAAGGGGAAGATTTTAGACATAGGGGTGGGCACAGGCAGCAATATCCGGTACTATCATGCCCAAGCGGAAGTGGTGGGCATCGACCGATCGGAGGGTATGCTGAACCTAGCCAGGCAAAAGCTGGCCCGATCGGGCAAAAAAAACATCACATTGGCCAAGATGGATGCAGAACATTTGGCCTTTGGCGCCAATACCTTTGATTATGTGATTACCAGTTCGGTGTTCTGCTCCATGGATTGCCCCCAGGAGGGTCTTGCCCAGATCAGAAGGGTTCTAAAGAAGGGCGCAAAGGCGCTGATGATCGAGCATGTACTGAGCAGGCGGCGGCCGGCAGCCTTTTTGCAGTCCGCTGTCAATCCCCTGGCCTGCCGCTTTTTTGCCGATCATCTGGACAGGGAACTTGGGTCTGCGATAACCAGTGCGGGCCTGGAACTGGTTACAGAAAAAAACCTGGCCCTTGGCGATGTGTTCAGGCTGTTTGTGGCCCGAAAAACCTAAATACCCGCCTTCTTTTTGCGCACGGGCAGGGTGCGGCTACGCTGTTTGTTTTTTTAAAATAATTGTTTTGTTTTTTTTTGGTTTAGTGCTATTATTTCAAATTCAAGGTGATTATTTTGAAACTAATTATATCGGAAAAAGAAATAGCAGCAAAAAGGATTGCTTCCATCATTTCCAAAAATGGGGCCAAGGAGCAAAAGCTATACGGCATTCCTACCTATACCTTTGACTTGGAGGGTTCCCCATACCGGGTCATGGGGCTAAAGGGCCATATACTCAAAGTGGATTATCCCAAGCAGTATAATAACTGGTTTAAGGTGGATCCCACCGATCTTATTGATGCCCAGATTGAGAAAATGCCCATACAAAAAAGGATCATCCAGGCTTTGCGAAAAGCGGCCCGTGAGGCTGATGAGATTATCATTGCCACCGACTATGACCGTGAAGGAGAGCTGATTGGTTATGATGCGGTCAATATAGCCCAGGAGGAAAACAGCACAGCCCCTACCAAAAGGGCCAGGTTTTCTGCCATTACTTCTCATGAGCTGGACCAGTCTTTTAAGAAACTGGGGAAGCTGGACCGCAATTTGGCTTTGGCGGGCAGGGCCAGGCAGGATATAGACCTCATATGGGGAGCGACCCTTACCCGCTTTATATCCCTTACCTCCTACCAGGTCAAAGACAAGTTTCTGTCTGTGGGAAGGGTGCAGACCCCGACCCTTGCCCTGATTGTAGACCGGGAGATGGAGATTAAAGATTTTAAACCGGTGCCCTATTGGGTCATCAAGGCCCTGCTCAGGACAGAGGAGGGCGAAGAGTTCGAAGCGGACCACATCAAAAAACGGTTTAAAAAAAGGGAGGAAGCGGAAAAGGTTTACAATAAGCTGGGCAGCAAAGCCAGTGTAGGAGAGGTCAAAAAAAGAGAAAAGAAGGTTACGCCGCCTATTCCTTTTAATACCACGGGGCTGATCGTTGCTGCCAATGCCATGGGTTTTACTGCAAGCAAGACCATCTATACCGCCGAGACCCTGTATATGAACGGATACATCAGTTATCCTCGTACCGACAACACGGTTTATCCTTCTTCGATGGACCTTACCGAAGTGGTAAGGGAAGTGGGAAAAGGTTCAGCCTTTAAAAACATATGTGCTGGGGTTCTGGCCCAGGAAAAGATTACCCCCACCAGGGGGCGTAAAAGGTCTACCGACCATCCCCCTATTTATCCCACCATGGCCGCAGAGAAGGGCAGGCTTGCAGCCGATCAATGGAAGATCTATGAATTGGTGGTCAGGAGATTTTTGGCCACATTGATGCCTGCAGGCAAGCTGCAAAGCATATCTGCCAAAATAGACATTAATGGGGAAAAATTCCGGGCCAACGGTTCCCACCTCAAAGAAAAGGGCTGGGTGCAGGTTTACCCTTATTACAAGCATAAGGACCACTATATGCCCCGGCTGGCCCAGGGCCAGCACCTGGACGTGCGCAAAAGAGATATCCAGGACAAAGAGA
>PWYO01000118.1 GCA_003567835.1 Actinomycetota bacterium
ATCCTCAGATATACCAAAGGCACTGAGACTGTATATGGCCAATACCGCTGTATGTGTGTTTATCATAATCATAGTGTTTGCAGGTATATACTTTTTATTACCGTAATAGAAAGGTGTGATGGTGAAAGCAGCCGTTCTTGGTGCAGGGTATATGGGCAGTGCCATAACTTTCCCCCTGACCCATAGAGGCATTGCGGTCAATCTCTGGGGAACCTGGCTTGATGATGATATGCTGTCCAGCTGCCGGCGGGGCAAGCATCCCCGATTGCAAAAACCCCTGCCTGCAGGGGTGCGCCTTTTACCATCTTCGGAACTCCAAGAGGCTGTGGATGGCGTCCAGGCGGTTTTTATTGCTGTCTCCAGCATCGGTTTTATCCCTGTTTTTTCCAAATTGCTGGGCTGTGGGGGCATCAAAGAGGCGGAGATTTATGTACTTACCAAAGGTATTGTAGAATACCAGGGCAAACCTGAGCGTATCAGCCGGGCTGCAGCGGCCATGTTTGAAAAAAAATTTGGCCAGCAGCCGCTATGGGTTTCAGTGGGAGGGCCTGTGAAGGCCATGGAGCTGGCCCATGGTATCCCCACTTTAAGCATTTATGGGCAAAACAGTAA
Source organism: Actinomycetota bacterium (assembly GCA_003567835.1). Classification (GTDB taxonomy): domain Bacteria; phylum Actinomycetota; class Humimicrobiia; order Humimicrobiales; family Humimicrobiaceae; genus Halolacustris; species Halolacustris primus. The sequence goes on from PWYO01000118.1 coordinate 613, forward strand.
GGCGGTACCGGATATAAGCCGCTTTAGGACCCCGTATTACCGGATCAGGTCCACCTATGATGGTGTAGGGGTCGAGCTTTGTTCTGCATTTAAAAATGTTTATGCCCTTTTGCTGGGAATTTGTGACGGGCTCTACGGCCAACAGGATCGACTCTATCACAATTTCAGCGCACTTTTGTTCAGCCAGGCAGCTGCTGAGCTAAAAGAAATTTTGTCCTGCAGCGGGGCTGACCCTGAAACGGTTTATACAGCAGCCGGTATCGGGGATCTTTATGTGACTGCCCAGTCAGGCAGAAACCGGCGTTATGGGGAACTGGTGGGCAGAGGTATGCAACCCCATAAAGCCTACCAAAAAATGATGAGAGACCAGGAGATTGCAGAAGGATACCCTGGGCTCAAGCTGGGCCTGCGGTATGTCAAAAAGCTTTGTATAGAAAGAAGGCTGCCCCTTTTGGGCAGCCTGTATACAATCATAGTTGAAGCGGGGAATCCAGAAAAAATTCTGACCCGGTTTGCATCAGGTCTTTGATTATTCCACACGGCTTTCCCGCAGTTTGAAAAGCTCCGGCATATACTTTTTTACCAGCTGTTCCATTTCTGCATCGCTTACTACGGTTATACGGTGATTTTCATCATATTCATGATCTACCCATTCTTTGATCTTTTTTACTCTGGGGTCTTTTTTATCGATTTTTCTATCCCCTTTTAGCAAAAAGTAACTGTTCAGCCAGGCCGCTATGCCTGCCAGGCCGGAGTGTGAGTTGATGACCACCGTGGGCGGTTTACCCAAAACTTTTGTGGTGTCGAATATATTATAGATCTCTTCATCTTTGAGCAGACCGTCAGCATGGATTCCTGCACGCGTGGAGTTAAATGCTCTACCCACAAAAGGAGTCCTGGGCGGTATTTCATAGTCAAGCTCATTTTCAAAATATTCAGCGATTTCACTGATAACCTGAAGGTTCATGCCGAAAGTTTGCCCTTTCAGCTGGGCAAACTCAACCACCATGGCCTCCAGCGGAGTATTCCCAGTACGTTCCCCGATGCCCAGCAGGGAAGTATTGACCGATGATGCACCATAAAGCCAGGCATTTACTGAGTTGGTGACTGCATTATAAAAGTCATTGTGTCCATGCCACTCCAGCCATTCTGAGGGCACTTCACCGTAATTGACTAGGCCGTAAATGATCTGGGGAACACTTCTGGGCAGGGCCACGCCCTGCAGTGAAACCCCCAGACCCAGTGTATCGCAAGCCCTAATTTTAACCGGTGAATCGGCCTCTCTGGCCAATTCCATTAACTTGTTTACAAAGGGCAGTACAAAACCGTAAAAGTCTGCTCTGGTTATATCCTCCAGATGACAACGGGGAATAACCCCTGCTTCAAGGGCGTCCCGCACCACCTGAAGGTATGCTTCGATGGCCTCAGATCGGTTCATATTAAGCTTTTTAAATATATGGTAGTCTGAACAAGAGACCAAGATGCCTGTTTCTTTGATGCCTAGATTTTTCACAATGTCAAAATCTTCTTTTTTAGCCCTTATCCAGGATGATATTTGGGGGTATTCATATCCCTTTTCCATGCACTTGCTGACTGCTTCCTTGTCTTTTTTAGAGTATACAAAAAACTCGCATTGTCGGATGATCCCTGCACCATTATCCAACTGGTGTATATAATCATAGATTTGACTGATTTGTTCTGCCGTGTAGGGGGATCTTGCCTGCTGACCGTCACGGAATGTGGTGTCGGTAATATTCAGTTTTTCGGGGATATTCATGGGTACTACCCGATGGTTGAATACAATCTTGGGGATCTCTGTATAAGGGTAGAAATTTCTAAAAAGATTAGGCTCATCTACATCCTTAAAATTGTATTCAATTTCCTGCATCCTTGTTTTTTTGTTGTATTTTACATTGCTTCCCATATCTTCCTCCTTTTGTGGCTGCTTTCAGTTTGAAAGTATCAGTATTTTAGCAAAAGTAGGCTAAAATATATAGGTTAAAATAATCACTTTTTAAAAACTGGCATTGCTTGTTTGCGCAAAACTTGTAGCTGTTATCTGGACATTATATAATAATACAATAATGAAAAGAAAGGACAGAGATGGGATACAGGGATACCATTGACCGATACATACAAGAAGAAAATGTAGGTGCATTATTGGAAAAATCGGCGGAGTTTCACGGCCATATCTGCAGTTTTTCCGCATATGGGGTCAAAGCTGGTTTTTATGCCATGCAGCAGCTGGCTTTGACCAATGAAGGCATGGAAGAGGTGCTGGCCATAGTAGAAGCCAATAATTGTTTCAGTGACGGCATTCAGCTGGTGACGGGATGCACCTTTGGAAATAATGCACTGGTATTCAAAGATCTGGGAAAGACGGCTGTAACTGTAATTAGCCGTAAAACAAGCCAGGCAATCAGGATGGCTTTAAAAAAGGACTATTGGGAGTCCCGAAAAGCAGTATATCCTGAATTATTTGACCTTTTTGATACCATGGTTACCAGAAGAGAAAAAGTCTCTGAGGCCCAAAAGCAGAGATTTTTCTTACAGGCCGAACAAATGGCCCGGACTGAGATCAAGGTCCCTGCAGAAGAAATATTTGGTATTCAAAAAATGGAAGCAGAGATGCCCAATTATGCCCCCATACACGACTCTGCGGTCTGTGCGCTATGCGGAGAATCAGTCATGGAGACCAGAGCCAGGATCAGGGGCGGGGCCCCAGCCTGTATAAGCTGCATCAAAGATCCTTATTTCTATCTGGACGGGTTTGGGATCGGCTACAAAGAGGGGAAAAGCGAGCACAGCAGCTAGTTTTACTGGATTAAAAAGGAAAATAATTTATAAAAAAAGCGCAAGGGTTTTACCCTTTCGCTTTTGGCTATCCTTATTCTTCTGCTTCAGCCATTTTCCGGTACGTTTCATATTTTTCCTGGGCATCAGCTTCTGCTTCCTTAAACAGCTTATCGGCTACTTCCGGGAAAGTCTTGGTAAGTGATGCATACCGTACTTCACCCATCAAGAAGTCCTTAAATGATTCCTTGGGTTCCTTGGAATCCAGTATGAATGGATTTTTCCCTTCCTGTTTGAGCAGCGGATTGTATCTGTAAAGGTGCCAGTATCCGGCGTCTACGGCTTCCTTGGACCTGTCCTGTGTATGGGACATGCCTGCTTTCATCCCGTGGTTAATACAGGGAGAATAAGCGATAATCAGGGAAGGACCCCGGTAGGCTTCTGCTTCACGGATGGCTTTAAGGGTCTGGTTCTTATTGGCCCCCATGGCGATTTTAGCCACATATACGTAGCCGTAGGTGGCAGCCATCAGTCCCAGGTCTTTCTTATTAACCCTTTTACCGGATGCAGCAAATTTGGCCACTGCGCCCAGAGGCGTAGATTTAGATGACTGGCCTCCAGTATTGGAGTATACCTCTGTATCATAAACAAATACATTGATGTCTTCACCTGAAGCCAGAACATGATCCAGGCCGCCGTAGCCGATATCATATGCCCAGCCGTCTCCACCAAACACCCAGACGGATTTCTTGATAAAGTAATCCTTTAGTTCCAGTATTTGTTTTCTCAATTTATCCTGTGTTTTGTCTTTGCGCTCTTTTTCCAAAAGGGCAACCATATCAGGATAGATCTCTTTGGTCTTTTCTCCATCCTGTTTGTTTTCAATCCATTGGGTTAGCACATCTTCAAGCTTGCTGTCTGTACCAAGCTCTATAAGGGCCTTGGACAGTTTTTCAATCCGATCCATAATTTGATTATTGCCCAAAACCATACCGTACCCGTATTCGGCATTATCCTCAAAAAGAGAATTCGCCCAAGCAGGGCCCCTGCCTTGGTTATTGGTGGTATAGGGTGTTGAAGGTGCTGAGCCGCCCCATATGGAAGAACAGCCGGTGGCATTGGCGATCATCATCCGATCTCCAAAAAGCTGGGTGATCAACCGGGCATAAGCAGTCTCCCCGCAGCCACCGCAGGCGCCCGAGAACTCAAATAATGGCTGTTTGAACTGGCAGCCTTTGATGGTGGTAGGGTTCATAACTTCTTTTTCGGGGAGGGTCATCGCATACTCCCAGTTTTTGGTCTCTCCCATCTGGCTGGCCAATGGTTTGAGCTCCAAAGCTTTTTCCTTGGATGGACATACCTGCACGCAGTTTCCGCAGCCGGTACAATCCAGCGGGCTTATTTGTATCTTGAATTTATAGTCTTTGATGGCTTTGCCTTTGCCGTCAAGCATTTCAAAACCTTCTGGTGCTTTTTCTGCTTCTTCGGGGGTAAGCAGGAATGATCTGATTACCGAGTGGGGACATACATAGGCGCATTGATTGCATTGAATGCAGTTTTCTTTAATCCAATAGGGTACTTCTACGGCTATACCTCTCTTTTCATAGGCGGCCGTACCCTGGGGGAAGGTGCCGTCTTCTCTGCCTATAAACTGGCTTACAGGTATGTTGTCGCCTTCCTGCCGGTTCATGGGTATGAGCACCTCTTTGATGAATGCAGGCACATCCTGCTGCTCGGTTTTTTCCTCTTTGACATCTTTCCAGGAGGCGGGTATGTCAATTTTTACCAGGTCTTCCACCCCGCGGTCTACCGCCTTATAATTCATCTCCACGATATTTTTGCCTTTTCTGCCGTAAGTATCTTCAATGGCTTTCTTGAGCATTTCTACCGCCTGGTCGATTGCAATAACCTGGGCGATTTTAAAGAAGGCAGCCTGCATGACCATATTGATGCGGTTACCCAGGCCAATTTCCCTGGCAATATCTGTAGCATTGATGATATAGAAATCAATATTATTTTCTGCCAGATATTTTTTCATATCTGCGGGAAGCTTATCTTCCAGTTCCTGTTGGTCCCACTGGCAGTTAAGAACGAATTTGCCTCCTTCTTTTAAGCCTTTAAGAAGGTCGTACTGGCCGATATATGCCTGGTTATGGCAGGCAATATAATCAGCCTTCTCTACGAGGTAAGTCGATTTAATGGGGTTTTTACCGAACCGCAAATGGGAAATCGTAAGGCCTCCTGATTTCTTGGAATCATACTGGAAGTACCCCTGGGCATACATATCGGTATTATCACCGATAATTTTAATGGCATTTTTATTGGCGCCCACAGTGCCGTCAGAGCCAAAGCCCCAGAACTTGCACATGATGGTGCCTTCAGGTTCGGTGACAATATGCTCTTTTAAGGG
>PWYO01000227.1 GCA_003567835.1 Actinomycetota bacterium
TGGCTGGAAGGCTGGGCGTCAATGTTCCCGTTTTCGGTTTCCACCACACAGCCCCCTTTTTCAATCCTGCGGTCGGCCACAAATTTGATATCCTTAAAATTATGTAAAACATCTTCTAATTCATGCTTGGAGTCATGGATGTATGCATGGTCGTCTGGATTTAAATACACAATAATTTTATCCAGGTGGCTGACCTGCTTGAGGGCAAAATTCAAGCAATTGGTGATAATGGGCTCCTTATCATAGATTTTTTGCCTGATGATTTTTTCAGCAATGTATGTTCCCAAATGCACAATTTCAGGCTCCAGGTCCTCAATCATCTGCTGCTTATAAGTTTCAAGCGCCTGGCATATTTTTTGGAGCATATGGACTTGCCCTTCAAATTCCTTTTTGCCCTGGGCAAACCCTTCCTTGTGTCCTTGATCGTATCCTTCTTGCTTGCCCTTCTTTTTGGCCTCTTTCTTAATATGCTCGGCAACCCTGCCAGAGTCCTTTTTTTGGGAACCCGGGTTTTGCCCAAAGCTTTTTTTACCGGTGCCCAGCTCAGTCAGCAGTATTTCTTTTGGTTTTAGTTTTAGAATCTGATCATGCATAACAGCCCTATTGCGCTTGATGATATTCAAAAAAACTCCTCATCTGTTTACACCACGATCTCTTCATTGCCCCTGGCCAGGATAATCTCCCCGGCATCTTCCAGATCCTTGATTTTTTTGACAATGCTCTGCTGGGCCGTTTCTACATCCGTGATTCGCAATGGCCCCATAGCCTCCATATCCTCCTGTATGATCATGGAGGCCCGCTCACTCATATTTTTAAAGATTTTATCTTTTACTTCTTTGCTGCTGCCTTTTAGGGCCTTGCCCAACAGGTTGGTATCGACCTCTTTTAGAACCCTTTGAATGGCCCTGTCATCCACTTTCAGTATATCTTCAAATACAAACAGCAGGTTTCTGACCTCTTCAGCCAGTGTCTTGTTCTTCTTTTCCAGGGTGGAAAGGATGGATTTTTCGGTGCCCCGGTCTACCTGGTTCAGTATGCCTACAATGGTTTCTACGCCCCCCACCACGCTCAGGTTCTGGCTGGCATAGTTTTTAATCTTTTTGGACAGCAGCTCTTCCATTTTTTTAATTACTTCCGGAGAAGTCCTGTCCGTTTGGGCAATCCTTACCCCTACTTCTGCCTGAAGTTCAGGCTTCAGCGAGCAAAGGATCTTGGAAGCAAGCTCATAGGGAAGGTAAGTCAGTATCAGGGCAATGGTCTGGGGGTGTTCGCTTTTGAGCATATTCAGCAGGTGTTCGGGTTCAACATCCTTAAGAAACCGAAACGGCCCCGTGCTCAAGTTTTTGATCAGCTTTTCAGACATTTTCCGGGCCTTTTCTTTTCCGAAGGCTTTTTCAAGTATATCCTGGGCATAAGAGATGCCTCCGCTGTCAAAACTGTCCCTGGCAATAAAATCTTCATAAAACTCTTTTAATACCGCTTCTTTCTGCTCCACAACAATATCCTTGAAATTGGCAATCTCCACCGATATTTCTTCTACCTCGCTCTCGCTGAGCTGGCTCATGACCTTGGATGCGGCATCGGGTCCAATGGTAATCAGAAAAATCGCCGCTTTTTTTATTCCTTTTCTGGTGTCTGACATCAGTTTGGCCATAACAAAACCTCCTTGGGCATCTACGCTTTTTCAGCCAGCCAGTTTTTGATGACTTTTGCTGCAGTCTGCGGACTTTCTGCACTTTCCACCGATATAATCTCTTTTAGTTCGGGATAAATGTTTTCATCCATCCTGGATATCACCTTTTTTCTTATTTCCATAATCCGCTTCCTTTTCTCTTCCTTGCTTAAGCTGGTATCCCTGGTGGCAAAAAAATTGCTGCCCATTCCCATGCTTCCATTCTGTATCTCTTTCTGGGGCGTTCCTTCTACCTCTTTTTGCCCGCCGGACCCGGAAAGCTGGTCCAGCTGGTTGTCCAGCTCCGATACCAGCACCCGGTTTCGCTTTCTGTTATGAAGCTTTTTTCGATCCAATATGCCCAAAGACCGGAGGGTTAACAGAAAGAGCATAATCACCAATAAAATTGCTGGCCATATCCGGGCCAAAAGTTCCACAATCCAGTTCCGCTCCGCGGCTGCGGGCGGGGCTTCGGCATCCAAAATCTGCTGTTCCATGTCCACAAAATCCATGCGTCTTATAGAAAGCGTATCCCCCCTGGCTTCATTGATGCCTGCCGCAGCAGTGATCACCGTTTGGATATCCCCCACAGCTTCAGGGCTTATATTGGAATTGATAAATACCCCGATATTGAGCCTTTCTATTTCTCCGCTGCCGAATTCCACCGTGTCAATCCGGCGGGAAATGCCGTATTGGACCGCTTCTTCGCTTCTTTCATAAAAACTGGTTTCCCCCATGCCCAATCCTTCATCCTCTCCAAATACGGGGATGTTTTCTTCATTTTCCTGCTCCACCAGGGGCACATTGGCATCCACCCCTGCAGCCCCTTCGGCGGCATCATCAGAAATATTGCGGTCATACCTTTCACTTACCTGCGTGCTGTCCAGCACCACCCCCTGGCCGTCCTCCCCGGGAAGATAGGTCTCTGTCTCCGAAGATCTTTTGTCCATATTAAGGTCAGCGCTTACTTTCACGATGGAATTGCCTGCGCCTACCAGCTGGATGAGCATATTATTGATCTTGCTTTCAATATCCCTTTCAATGGAAGACACTGCTTTTTGCTGTTCAGAAAGTATCTGGTTTGCTTCGCTTCCCGCAGTAAGCAAGTTGCCCTGGGCATCGATGATGCTGATGTCTTCCAGGCGCAAGCTGTTTACCGCATTGGCGGTAAGGTTTTTTATGGCTGAAACATTGCCTTCATGCAAGCTTCGCCCCTGTTTGAGCCTGACTACAATGGATGCCGATGAATCACTGCGTTCTTCCGCAAATATTTGGTCTTCGGACAGAACCAGGTGTACCCTTGCCGATTCGATCTCATCGATTTCGGTAATGGTCCTGGAAAGCTCCCCTTCCAGGGCTCTCTGGTAATTGACCCGCTGGGTAAAATCAGTCAAACCGAAAAACTGCTGGTCAAACAGCTCAAAACCGGTTACCGCGCTAAAGGGCATACCCTCGGAAGCCAGGGCCAGCCGGGCATCGGCCAGGTCTGCTTTCTGCACCATCACCGAAGTACCGTCATCGGATAAACGATAATCAAAGTTTGCCGCTTGTAATTCTTCGACCACCATGGCTGCTTCTTCATGGTTTAAATTTGCATATAGAACGGTATACTCAGGTGTACTGGTCCATCGGACCAGCATAAAGATGCCTGCTGCCACCACCACCATAATCAGCACCAGGCTTATTTTCTGGAAACTGCTCAGGGAATCAAAAAGCTTTTTCCACTGATTATTCGACTGATTTTTATATGTGCTGGGCATAGCCATCATTGACCCCTTTACTAAATGGGCATCCGGGTGATTTCCTGATAGGCATCCAGCGCTTTATTCCTGACCTGAAGGGTCAGCTGCATAGACACCTCCGCCTTTAAGGCGGAAATCATCACTTCGGAAAGATCTGTTTCTTTGCCCGATAAAGATTCTTTGATTTTATCGTCTGCATCAGCCTGGGTCTTTTGTACCGACTCCATGCCTTTTTTTACACTGTCTACAAAACTTGTCTTCTCTGAAGGAGGCTTCATGTTCTTGGCAGGATTGTTGATGCCCTGTATATTTTGAAAACCTCCTATTTGCCCAATTTTTGAAACATCCATTGACTGCCTCCTATACATTTCCTATGCTGATTGCTTTCTTGGCCATGGATTTGGTGGCCTCAATCGCAGTAACATTGGCTTCAAAAGCCCTGGTAGCAGAAATCATATCCACCATCTCATTTAATACATTTACATTGGAAAGCATCACCATGCCTTCTTCATCGGCATTGGGATGGGAAGGGTCATATTGCAGCCGGGGCGGCCGGCTGTCTTCTGCAATACCCGAAACCTGGACCCCCCGCTCCCGAAGGGTGTTGCCCAATGAAATTTTGAATGCATGGTCCTGCATGGTATGCAGCAGCACCGACTTCCTTCGGTAGGGCGTTCCGTCTTGTGCATTGACCGTATTGGCATTGGCAATGTTGTTGGCAATCACATCCATCCGCAAACGTTCTGCGGTGAGCCCGCTGCCGCTTATTTCCAATACCCTAAACAATGATTCCATGGCTACCTCCTGCCTTCATTGACCACAGTTTTGATCATGCTGAGCCTTTTGGTTAATAATGTCAGATAGTATTCATGCTCCAGAGAGTTTTTGGCCAAAAGAGTCATTTCCTTATCAATATCTACATTATTCCCGTCGGGCCTCAGTGCGGTATGCTCTTCCCTGGTCACCTGGAATTCCGGATTGCCGACATCCTTTTTAAGGGTATGGTTCTCATTTTTACTATCCTCAACCATCCTGGACAGGGTGGTCTTAAAATCAACATCCATCCTTTTATAGCCGGGTGTATTGGTATTGGCGATATTGTTGCTGATGGACCTGTGTCTTAATGCAGTGCCCGAAACCGCTTTCTGCAAAAGTGAAATCATGGGATCGTTTAGCATACACACCTCCTTTTTTCCAATAAAAAAAGGACTGATGCCCCAAAGGCATTCGTCCTTCCATGAACGATTACAATAATCCTTTCAATATTTAGTTTTTCTCCTAATTATAGTTTCGTCATTTTTAAACAAATACTTTAATATTTAATTGGTAAATATATATTATTAAGTGTGTGAATTATAATGGAAGGTTAATATAATAATATTATTATAATTATAATAAGGAACTGGCGAACCTCAAAGCCGCTTTTTTCTCCGGTCCTGCCCTGCTTTTTAACATTGCAAACAAGCCGCGCACAACCTGGGAGCAGAACTGCACCCCGCTGCCCTTCACAAATTCAGAAAGCATCTTTTCAAACGACAGTCTTTTGCGGTAAGGCCTTTGAGAAGTCATGGCATCATAGGCATCGGCCACAGCAATGATTTTGCACATAAAAGGGATATCAGAACCTTGAAGTCCCCCGGGATACCCTTTGCCATTTTCCCATTCATGGTGGTGCAGAATCACCGGCTGCAGGCCTCTGAGCTCGCTGAGATGCCGGAGCATGGATGATCCAATAACCGGATGTTTCTCGATGGCCGCTCTTTCCTGGGTGCTTAATGTGCTCTTTTTTAAAAGAATGCTGTCGCTAATACCAATCTTTCCGATATCATGCACCAGAGAGGCAATTTTGACCATCTCTATTTCGGCCTTGGTCAGGCCCAATTGCTGAGCCAGGTCCACCGCATGCCGCATCACATTCACTGAATGCCTCTTTGAGCAGGTATCCCGGGTCTCCAATGCCTTCAGTAGAATGGAGGTCGCCTGGAGATTGCCCATGGCCTCTCCCAAAAAGTCCTGGGCTTGATGATTGTGCTGAAGCTTGGCCCCGCTTCCGTCATAGAGGTCCTTATAGCAGGCATGGCTGCCGCCCCCCAAGGTTTTGATTTTGGAAAGTGCCTGGTCTGCAAACTGTAGAAACTGGTCGCTGTTTTGGGGTTGATCTACACCAAAAGAGCTGATGCCCAGGCTGACAGTAAGGGTGGTGCTGACCCCCTGATAGGTAAATTGCGCATCCCGGACCATTTTGTTTATTTTTTCTGCGCACTGCACCGCACCGTCATAATAGGTGTGGGGCAGTAGCACCACAAATTCATCACCCCCGTACCTGGATATCACATCCGAGTCCCGCAGGCAGCCGGCCAA
>PWYO01000179.1 GCA_003567835.1 Actinomycetota bacterium
AAGACAGCGAAAAAGAATCTTATTATCCGGTGATGTTCCCAGCCCGATTCATCCTCCCAGCGGATGCAGGTTTCATCCCCGCTGCCCCCTGGCAGCAGACATATGCAAAAGCCAAGAGCCAGAACTGACCGATTATGGAAGCGGCGGTAAAAGGCATTTGGCAGCTTGCTTTTTTGCAGGCAAACCTTTAAGCTAGACCATGTTTGCCACCAAAGATATTTAAAGATTATGAAAAAGTTTATATTGATTATATGTATGATCATGATTTGGTTGTTGTCAACTTCCTGCAGCTATGAAGACTTGGGTCTTAAGGAAGTTGAGGCTGAAGATATTACGGAGTCCCACAGCCTGGATGATATTTCCAATGAAGATTTTTTCTATAGGCTGAAAAACCAGCAGAGGACACAGAATCCTTTCAATGATCTTCATATACGCAAAGCCATCCTTCATGCTGTAGACAGAGAAAGAATTGTTGAAGAGATCCTGGGACCCTACGGCAGTGTGCTAAACAGCCTGTTTTGCAGTGATTCCCCTTATTATTATCCGGCTTGGGAGCAGTATGATTATGATCTGGACTTGGCCCAGGAATATTTGCAAAGGGCAGGTTATGGGCCCCAGAATCCTTTGTATGTGACCATAGGATTTACGGAAAGAAGCCAGGCCAGAGAAAAGATTGCCAAGATTATTAGAGAGGACTTAAGTCAGATAGGCATTGAAATATGGCTGGAAGACCACAATTCCAAAGATTGGTATTCGTCTGTGCTAAAAACCGGGGATTATGAGATGGGCATCTGGGCCCTTTATAATTTTGACGGTTTGGATCTGGAAAACTACTTTGCATCCTACAAGATTCCCCCCATGGAAACCTCTGAAAACAGGAGCTGCAGCAATTATTATTGGTACAGAAATGATGATGTCGACCAGGTGCTGCAGGATGTCTCTTATACAGAAGATGTTCACCAAAGACAGGCGCATTATACCGATTTGCAGCAAATTTTGGCAGATGATGCGGTCATCATGCCCCTCTACAGCAGGCTTTATACCATAGCCCACAACCACCAGATTGAAAATATCAGTGTCCACCCTGAAAATGGATGCATGCTGGCTGGTTTGGATCAGTGGACGGTTGAATTTGATCTGGAGGATCGGGCCGTGGTAATTGGTTATGAAGAAGAGCCTTTGGTGATCAATCCATTTGTAAACAGCCCTCTTTTTAACCGGTATCTAAATGGGGTTTTATTTAAAGGGTTGTGGTCGAAGAACATGGAAGGAGCCTATGACAATGTATTGGTCCGTGAATACAGCAGAATCCAGAGCAAGGTGGCAGTCAGTACACCCATGTTTGATGTTACGCTTTTGGATAATATTTACTGGGAAGACGGATCGCCCATTGACAGCGAGGATGTCTACTACACCTGGCAGGCAGTGATAGGCAATGAAGCTTTGCTTCATCAAAATCCTGCTTATGAAAACATAAAAGATATTGAGATTACCAGTGATAAACAGTTTAGGATTATTCTCCATAACAGCATGGATAACTGGAAGGATTTATTCAGCACACTGATTCCCGCAGATGTGTATTTGCAGGATGCTGACAAGATCAATCCCTATGAAGACCTCATGGTCTCCAATGGCCCCTATACTATTGCCGGGTGGGTAAAAGGGCAGCATATCTTGCTGGAAAGGAATGAAAACTACAGGGGCCCAAGGCCGGACATTGAATACCTGCAATTTGCTTTTAACTCGGATACCAATCAGCTCATAAGCGCTTTGAAGGCTGGGGATATCGATGTGTTAAGCGTTCCTGCGGACTTAAGGCTGCTAGAAGAGATTGAAGAAAATGCCCATCTTGAGCTTATCGTGGAAGAGGGCAATTTATGGGAGCACCTGGCATTTTGCCTCAAGCCTCTGGATTAAACACATGGTTTTATTGACAAGGGTTCATATTATTTTTAGAATAGGATAGATGCATGCGAGTCGGAATGGCGGAATTGGTAGACGCGCAAGGTTGAGGGCCTTGTGAACGGTTTCGTTCATGGGGGTTCAAGTCCCCCTTCCGACACCATTTTGGGTGCAATAGGGTTTTATATCAGCTACCATGGCGGACCTTTTAGGGTCCTTTACTTTTCTGGCCTTCATAGAAACTTTTTGAAAACCATATAAGATGCTTGCCTGAAATAGCAGCAAACAGGGCACTGTTTTCAATTGACAGAAAACCTGGCTCTGTAGGGTTTTTTTGGGGATATTGCCCCTTTGGCCAGAGGGGGTTATCATCACTGCAAGCCTGCCAACAGAGATGCATATTGATATATTTTGGTTGATACTATTGGTAAAAACAATTCCATTTTTGTGAACCCAGCGCCTGCTTGGCAAAATGCCATGTTTAAGGAGAACATAAGAACCTGTTTATCCGGCTATCGGATTTTTATAGTGCGGGAAAACGATAAGCCAGTCTTTTCGCTGCTGGGGCATATTGATTTTTCCGGTGATTTTAATCCTAGGATTATTGCCGGCTGCTTTCTCATCTAATGCTTTTACAAAAGAATTGAAGCGGAGGTCTTGAAACTTCTCGATCTGGCGGCTAAGCACGATATCGGATACCGCAAAAGCAATTCCATCGGATTCTGCTATACTGATAGACCGATCAATTTGTATGGCGTTTTGGATTGCAGTTCCGTTACAGCTGCCTATGATGATGGTGGCATGGGCATAATCCTTGTCTTTAAACACATCATTTAGAAGGGATGCATGATGAGGCTCATATTTTCTATGGTCTATGACGGATTTGCTGAACCAGAGCTTGCCGTCGGTGTCACCATGAACGCCTATGTCCAAAAAAATTGTATCCTTTTTGGTCGTTTTGGAGAATATTTCTTCAAGCACGGTCATTAAATCATCCTTGGTGGTAGGATCAAGTATATAGATGTTTTGAGGGTCATGGTTTAGTTTTTCCGACAAAATGATTTTTATCCTGTTTAGGGTACTTATCCCCAAATGAGGGCCCTGGTCTCCGATGACTGTCCTGGCAAAGACAAAATAAGCTTCACCATTGGAATAATTGAACGGGTAAGGATCGTCCGCAAACTCAAGTCCGTCATTATCAATATCTTCAAGGTTATGTGCATGGTTGAAAGGATCAAAATAGAGCAAAAGCTTTCTAAAAAGATGATCTTTGTCACTTAGAAAATCCATGACCTTTTTTGCATCCGGGCCATAATACCATGCATGTTCATGGAAGGGCATTTGGTGCAAATAGGCCCCAAGCAACTCTTCCTCCCATGGGATTTGGGAAGTGGTGATATCATCATATAATTCTTCCAAAGCAGAAAGACATGCCCCATCCAGCTTTTTTTGGCCAGCAATGTTTGAAAACCATTCTTGCAATGCATCATAGCCCATACCTTTTCCTGCGGTCTTGGGACCCGGGCAAACCATTTGGCTGGATGTCTGGGCCATTGTTCCTTGTGGATATGGGTTCTGCTCTAAAGCTAGGTTCGTTTCGCAGCCGGCAGCAAAAGCGATAATAGAGAAAAGTACCAGAAAAGAGGCTGCTTTCAATAATATCTTTCCCATGGTCGCATCCCTAAAAAATGTACCTGAAGCAAAGCTGCCGGATTTAAAGAAAACAGTGCATATAAGGCACAAAACCCATCATTGGAACTGCAGACATTTTGATGGTGGGGCAGTTGCTTCAACTTGATTATACGTTGCAAACAAGATGATGTACAGGGGGTCTGGCGCCGGGACATCCCTTCCTTTATACAGGGCAGGGAATGCTTGGGGACGGTATCAGCATATCCGTTCTTTTGGACTGATTGTGCTTGAAAAACTTCTTCTTTTGCCTGAATAGGCGCAAAATGAAGGCTAAGGATTGCCCGGGGGCCAGCCATCACCAGTAAAGCAATTGGTTGGGGTGCTATAGATCTTGAAAATTACACAGACTGTCTATTTTGTCCACAGTCTGCGATTGTATGGTATTTACACATTTCAGCAGAGCAATGCTGCCAACCTATTATCGTCTAAGCCTTTCACACATATGACATGGCAGTTGCCGGGGATCCTTTTTGCGTCCGCTTTTCTGTAGATGGCATGGGCCATGTCCTTGATATTGCCCAAGTCTGGATTTGCTTTTGTCCTGAAAAATATTGGAACAGAACGTGCACCATAGATGCTAAAAGCCTTTTTTGCATACCTTTTATTTTTTGGCCATCAAAGTCCAAGTGTTTTTTATGCATGTTTGAAGGGAATCAAAAAGCATTAAAAATATTTTTAATTGTGTTATTATTCAAAATGGTAAGTCTTCGATACAATAGACAACTATGATTAAAAAAGATAAACCGCTTTATGTATAAAAGTTCGTGACCATATTGCTGAGCCAGCAAATTTCATTTCAATAATTCTGAAATCTTAAATACTTCTTTTTTATCAACAAATCTGTCATTGACATACTTATGTAATATGCTTGATATCAATGTCTGATAGGGGATACCTTCGATATTAGCAATGGATTTTAATTGCTCAAGATCATTATTATTAAGCCTTAGAGTCACAACTCTTTTTTTTGAACTTTTTCCTAGGATTGACTCGATATTTTTCTTTTTTTCTTCAGAAACTTTTTTATAACCCGCTGCTTCTTTCTCAATAATCTTTTCATCTTTATCTAATTCATATTTCATTTTAATCCCTCCTTATATATTTTCTGAAAATACCTACTGGGAAATACTGTTTTTATTATGAGGTTGCTGTCATTATCAATAACAAAAGGTACAACATGTATATAATTTCTATATTCCAGAATGAAAATTTGTTGTCCTGCCCTTTTTGGATGTTCTAATATATCTAAATATTTTTTATTAATAATGATATCTACGATGTCTTCAATCTCAATATTGCGCTCATATCTTAATTTTATAGCCTTGTTTTTATCATAGATTATCATAAAATAATTATATGAAATAAATTTATATTGTCAATATATTAAATTTATATTGTAAATTTTGGGAAATGGAGTCTAGAACCTTTAATAAGGGTCTATTATGAGAATACAAAAATGGTGTTAATTCTATCTAATTCACCTTCTAAAGAATTCGTTTCTTTAAAATAAATAGTTCGAAATATGTCCACTAAGGGGACCGGATTCAAAACGGAGAGCTTAGGCCTGGTGACAGGCTCCCCTCTGAGCACAAGCTGTCGCTAGAGCTGAATATTTCAAGATCGACCAGAAGGGATGGGCTAAGAATGTTGGAAGAAAGCAGAATGGCCTTTAAAAAGCAGTGAGTGGGCACATTTATAAAATCCAAAAACCAGGAATACTTGATCATTTTGGGAGCAAGTGCACCATACATGGTTTTCCTTTTATGCTTATGCCACCATTGGCGCCCTGATAGTAATAGCCAATTTTATGGTGCCCTGGTTATTGTGCCCATGGCTTTTTCTAAAACAATGTTCTTTCAAATAGTCTTTGGCCTGCCTGCATGGCTCGGTGTATGTAAAACTGAATCCGTTATCATAAGATTGCTTTCTTTTTGCTATAATTTATCTGTCATATGAAATGCCAGCCTAAAATATTTGGGAGCCGATCTAGATGTTCAGGTAAATAAGCACTGGCTGCAAAGAAAGGCTGGACTAATTTCGAAAAATAGAGGCATATAATGGGGGGCAAAGAAAATGATGATGGATATCATAGGCGCAGGGGCCCTGATTGCATACTATTTGGTTGCGGTGATCTTGGTCCCCATGCTGGTAAAACATTTTTCTACTATACCCAATGAATA
>PWYO01000226.1 GCA_003567835.1 Actinomycetota bacterium
ATTAAAGGATTTTCTACTAAGAAGAAAACTATCCAGTTCCTCTATCGTAAATACAGCATGTTGGGAAAAGAACTCATTAAATCCTGATTGTTTAAATATTTGATTATCTTCCGACATAGTATTAATCATATTAATACTATAAAGATATAATGTCAAAATTTACTTTGACAAATTAAATAGATAGTACCAATATGTTTACGACTTCATCGCGGATTGATCAAATATTTCATAAATTCTAAGTTACTGATTATTCTAACAGAGTATAGGTGGGTTTTTAAAATAGCTTTATCAATTTTAATAAGTTTTGACAAAATTGTGATTTTTCACCAACTATGTATCACTGGAAAAGGATTTTTCCAGGTTCATTGTATCACCTGGAAAGATTTTTTTTCACCATCATTGTACCATCCCATATTAATAAAGCTTTATAATGCTTTCAAAAAACTGGAGACAGGATATGGCATATCGGGAGGTACACATGACAGAGATAAAGGAATGCTTCTAAGGATACAAAGAGGAGAATCGATAAGAAGTGTTTCAAGGACACTTGGTATCCACAGAGAAACCATAAATAAATACATGAGCGCATGTTTCAAACTTGGAGTAGATCCCGGGAGAGGACGCCATAACCGGTTCTCTAGAGACTATTGGCTCTTTTTTTATGCACAAACAGGCTCTATAAAACTATATTTGCTATCTTTGGCATAGATATATTCGTGTTTATAATAAAGATCATTTGAAACTATATGTTTGACACTGCTTCTTGTCCATTTATTTTCATACACTTTGTTGTATTTTTTAGATCTTTTAATTCTATTATATTTTCCAAACCTAGTTGGAAAATTTGCAGAATTTAACCTGTCTGCTATTTTATAGCAAGAAAGCCCTTCATGAGCCAACCAGCTAAATATATGTTTTACTACCTTTGCTTCTTCTTTATCAATAACAAGCCTACCGTCATTATCCAATTTGTAACCATATGCAATATTGTTCCCCTCAAGGGGTAGCTTACCCTGTTTAGCTTTTTGATATTTCCCCCTAGCTGATCTTTTTGCAATAATTCTTAACTCCCTTTTGCTAAATATTCCCTGGATATCAGATATAAAATCATCATCTTCATTTTCTAAATCCAGGGTTGAATTCTGAAAAATTAATTTAATTTTTTGGTCTTTAAACAATTCTTTTATGATTTGAAGGTCTTTTACGCTCCTTGATAGTCTATCATGGTCAACCACTAGCACTTTGTCATAAGTGCTTTCCCTGCAATTATTAAGCAGTTTTTTTATTCCTGGTCTAGCTTCAATTGTTTCACCGGAAATACCAAGATCTTGGTATAAATCATAATCTCAATCATTTTTAATACATATCTTATTGAAAATTTACATTTTTTTAGCACAAAATCAGCAAATTATTGTTGACAACGAATAAGACAATTGATAATATAATTTGTAGTAAAACCGACCGTCGGTTTGTTATTAAAAGAATTAATAGGACAGGAGAACCCAATGCACAAAAAGTTCCCACCGCATGAACGGAAGGCCCAGATCATACAGATTGCGCTACAGCTTTTTGCCGTAAAAGGTTATAACGACACTACGGTGAACGATATTATTGATAAGGCAAAAATTTCCAAGGGAGGTTTCTATTATCATTATAATTCCAAGAAAGACCTGGTCGAAGATATTGTCTGGATGCTTATCGGTGATATGAAAACCATAATTGAACAGATAGATAAGCGTGACGATCTTACTGCTTTGGAAAAAGCTAACGAATATATCAAAAGTATCACTGTTTACAAAACTGATAAAATTGTTGAGACCGTCGCTTTACTGTCCGAACTTTATTCAGGGGATAAAAATATTCAGCTTGAAAAAAAGTTTTATGATTTTGCCCGAAAACATTTGGCCCCAGTTAAGAAAAAGATCATCCTTCAAGGGATCGAAGAGGGTACTTTCAAAACTGAATTTCCTGAAGAGGCAGCTGAGACTTATGTCAAGCTCTTTATTATGCAGCAGCAGGAGATAACTGACCTTTTCTACAAGTGTCTGGTGCAGAAGGACAAAAAGATTATGGAGATAATAAAGAGGAAATATATGTTTTTTCAAAATTTGCTGGAGGATACTCTGGGGCTGGATAAGGGTTCCTTGGTTGCTGTAGAGGCGATGGCCACAACTGCTGGAAGAATGTGTAAAAAAATTATGGGATCGAAGGATTTTGGACCAAACAAAAATGGCAATCTTTAAAGGGGATATTATGAAATGGTTTAGCTAATCGCTTTTTACAATAGGCACATTTAAAAAAGAAATATTACACAAGAGAGGGGGAAATGATGATTGTTATAAAAATTAATAATCTAGTTAAGTTTTACGGGAAATTTAAGGCCCTTGACGGAGTTGATATGGAAGTTGCAGAGGGAAAGATTTTGGGCTTTATTGGGCCCAATGGTGCAGGTAAAACCACTACTATTCGGATCCTTTTGGGGCTTCTCCGCAAAAATGGAGGCACAGCAAATATATTTGGTAAAGATGCCTGGACTTATGCCGCGGACCTTCACCGGTCTATGGCATATGTACCGGATGTAGTCAATCTATGGCCTACTCTTACAGGCGGCGAAGTGATCGACCTGCTTGGCAAACTGCGTGGCAGTATCAATCACCAGCGGCGTGCTGAAATGCTAAAACGCTTTGAACTTGACCCAACTAAAAAGTGCGGCACCTACTCCAGGGGCAACCGCCAGAAGGTTGCGCTGGTATCAGCACTGTCTTCTGAAGCTGAACTGTTTATTTTTGACGAACCCACAACAGGGCTGGACCCTCTGATGGAAGCAGTGTTTAAGGAATGCATCCTAGAGCTTAAACGAGTAGGGAAAACGGTTTTGTTGTCTAGTCACACTCTTTCTGTCGTGGAAAAACTGTGTGACCAGGTTAGCATCATCAAAAAAGGGAAAATAGTGGAATCGGGAAGCCTGGATGAACTTCGTCATCTAACCCGTACATCCATATCCGTAGAAACGGATGAGCCAATCATTGGATTAGAAGAGATTAAAGGTGTCCATGACCTTTCTATGGATGAGACCAGTGCCCGCTTCCAGGTGGAAAGTGACAATCTTCACGGGGTGTTAGACCACCTGGCACAGTTTGGGTTCAAGTCGCTGGTGAGCAGGCCTCCCACCTTGGAAGAGCTTTTCATGCACCATTACGGCGAGATGCTTGAACAGGGCTGCAAAGGACAGAAAGGGGGGGATTGAATATGAGAGCTTATACGGGAACATTCACTCTCGCAATACTGGCACTTAAGCGTGACCGAATCAGATTGGTGTCATGGATAATGGGCATAGCGATCCTGCTGGGATTCATGGTCGCCGCATTTGGTGAAATGCTGGCAACTGAACAGGACATAATCAATATGGCCATCGCGCACGGCAGCAATCCGGCCATGCGGGTCTTTCTGGGGCCGATTTCCGGTGTCAGCCTTGGCGGTTTTATGATGTTTAGAATTTCCACAATGTTTGCAGTGATGATTGCTTTCTTCGGTATTCTGACTGTTACACGGCATACCAGGCATAATGAAGAGACCGGGTGTGAAGAACTGACAGGCTCCACCGTGGTAGGGCGTCATGCCAGCCTTTTGGGGGCGCTTATGGTAACAACAGCCGGGAATATTCTGTTGGCTGTTCTTCTTGCCCTCGCTTTCATCGTAAACGGCCATCCTGCAGAAGGTTCTTTTGCCGCCGGAGCCGCCCTGGGAGCTGTAGGCGTCGCCTTTGCCGGTGTAGCGGCGATAACCGCCCAGCTGGCGGAAACCACCCGCGGTGCCAACGTTTTGGCAGGTCTGGTTATGGGTGCCGCATTTTTGGTTAGCGGAGTAGGAAATATGCTTGGCCATTTCGATGCAGCCACCATCGAGATTACAAGTGCATGGCCAGTGTGGCTGTCTCCCTTTGGGTGGTATCAGCAGATGCATTCATTTTATCAGAATAACTGGTGGATCATTTTACTCTTTTTAGCCTTTTTTGCCATCTGTGTTAAAGCGGCGCTTATGCTCAACAGCCGCAGGGATGTGGGGATGGGTATGATTCCGGCGCGAAGAGGTCCCGCTACCGCGGCTAAAAGCCTATTAAGCCCCCTGGGGCTGGCTTGGAGGATGCATTATAAACTTTTCATTACCTGGTTTATTGCGGTGCTGGTTGTCGGGGCTATTCTTGGCGGTGCCACCACTGAGCTAATAGAAAGAATGAGAGGTATGGAAATGGCGGAAATCTTAGGTGATATTTTCGCTATGAGCGAAACATTCACTATGGCCCTGGTGGCAATCCTGGGGCCGTTTATGGTTTTCTATACCGTGCAGGGCTTTTTGAGGATGCTCTCAGAGGAGTCAGAGGGCTTAGCAGAACCTGTCCTGGCCACAGCCGTAACCCGCCTAAAATGGATCCTGAGCCATATTACGTGTTTTGTTGCAGGGACGTTAGCAGTCCTTTTGGCATTGGGGCTTGGGGCTTCTGTTTCATCCATTATTGACCCGGATATCCGGGTGTTTAAACTGCTTGAAGCGGCAATGATCCAGGCGCCGTCTATTTTGGTTCTGGCAGGGTTTTCGATCATGATATATGGCTTAGGTCTACGCTGGAGCGGGATATTGGTATGGGCAGCCCTTATAATCAGCATGCTGACAGGACCCTTTTTTGGTCCTGCCCTAGATCTCCCGCAGTGGGTGCAGAATATTTCACCTTTCACTCATACGCCGTCCGTGACGGAGCCAATAACTGCGGCTCCAATCATTTTATTACTCTTGATTGCAGCGGTATTTACATTGGTGGGTTTGGTATCTTTCTGTCGCCGTGACATCAGAGGGTGAGGGCATAGTTCTGGGCACTCGTGAATGGGAAGGGGTCGATCGTATGGTGGAAAATGAAAATGAGAAACCTGCATAATTGGGCGCAGGACCACAGGACACATTACCATGTTGGTGCTAAAATATCGACACCATTAATAAACATCAATGGTTGGTGTGCATAATGCATAATAGGGAAAACTACCTTAAAAGGCTGGAATTATCTCATATTTTGCGTGAATCTCTTATAAGAACAATATTGGATACACTACAACTACCTCTAGGAAGTAAGGGGCTGGATGCAGGGTGTGGGACCGGTTATTATACTTTGATGTTATCCAAAGTAATAGGGGATAATGGTCATGTTACCGGTCTTGATATTGAGGAATTATTTTTGAAACACGGACGCTCTTTGGCAGCCAAATCATCTTTGACAAAAAGAGTTTCTTTTATAAAGGGTGATATAAAAACACTTCCATTTGATGATGGTAGTTTTGATTGGGCTTTTAGCATGGATCTGGTCGGCTACCTGAAAACCGACCCTGTTGTTCTACTCAAAGAACTTGCCAGGACAGTTAAGCCGAAAGGCAGTGTCTACATCCTTAACTGGTCTTCACAAATGCTGCTTCCTGGCTACCCAGGTTTAGAGGCTCGGTTGAATGCAACTTCTTCAGGGATAGCTCCTTTTGGCAAGGAAATGAAGCCTGAATTACATGGTATGCGGGCTTTGGAATGGTTTCGTCGGGCAGGTTTAAGAAAAACAGGTGTACAGACTTATGTAAGGGATATCAGTGCTCCTTTAAGTAAGGGAATACGGAAAGCTTTACTAGATCTTTTCAAGATGCGTTGGGGGGAAGACAATCTGGAATTGTCTGAGGATGATCAATTGGAATATCAGCGTCTTTGTAGAATTGAATCTCCTGATCTAGTACTTGATTTACC
>PWYO01000196.1 GCA_003567835.1 Actinomycetota bacterium
CTTAGACATTTCCTAACTCCCTTCTTGCATCCATATCAAAGAGCACTCTTTCTTTTTTGACATCAATCTTAAGCGCTTTCCTTTTTGCCTGTATATGGTTGATGACTTTTTCCAATATCTGGTCTACATCGGGCACATATTCCAGCTGCCCTCCGTATTTTTTATCCCATCCCTTGGTCATAATATCCACTACTTCCTGGCTGGAGACAACCGGTATGGGCTCTCCGCCAAATGCCACATAAACCCCGCTGGCAGCAAAATAAGCGCCGATGGAAAGCGCCTTTTCACTCATCCATTCCGGGGCAATGCCTGCTGCAGGCAGATCGCTTATATCCTCACCGAGGCCGCCCTCGGCAATCACATCAGAGACCACAGTCAGGATTCTGGAGTTGTCCACGCAGGATCCCAGGTGGAGCACAGGGGGAATGCCTACCGCTTCGCAGATGGACTGGAGCCCTTCCCCGGCATGTTCGTAGAATTCAGGGGCAAGCATCCCGCATTTCGCTGAAGAGATCGCCCCGCAGCCGGTTTGGACCACCAAATAATCCCGTTTGATAAATTCCTTGGTGAGGTAGTTGTGGTATTTATCCTGGGTATGACGGGCATTGTTGCAGCCCACTATGGCCACCACCCCCTGTATCCTGCCGTCGATAATACCGTCATTTAAAGGCCTTAGGGACTCTCTGAACCGGCCCCCCAGCATATACCGTATATACTCATGGGAAAAACCGGCAATAAGATCAGAGGTAATCTGGGGAATTCTAACTTTTTTCCGGTTCCCGTAGTTGTCAATGGCCATCTTGATGATCTTTTTAGCAGTCTCTAGAACTTTTCCCTCTTCCGCAGGTACATGGGTAGCCCCGGGAATCTTGCATTTGGGTGAAGAGGTAATCAGCTTGGTATGGTATTTTTTCACCAATTCGCCCAAAGCCTGCATGATGCACTGAATATCTACCACCATAGCATCTACCGAGCCGGTCATAACCGCCAACTCCTGAGACAGGAAATTGCCTATAGGGGCAACCCCCTGGCGCATAAGCACCTCATTGGCTGTACAGCAAATGCCTACCACATTGATGCCTTCTGCCCCCTTGCTTTTCGCATACTGTACAAGCTCGCTGTCATCTGCAAGTTCTGCGATTACTTCAGAAAGGGTTGGCTCATGGCCGTGCACCACCAGATTGACATCTTTTTCAGAAAGCATGCCCAGATTGGTCTTGGCCGGCAGGGCTTGGGGGGTATGAAACAGTATGTCGGTAATCTCGGTACCCACCATGGAGCCGCCCCAACCGTCGGAGAGCGCATTCCGAAGGGCATGGTCCAGTATGTTTTCGGGTTCCTGGTCTACACCCATATGGGTCCGGTGCAGGGTTTCCACCACTTCCCGGTCTATGCCCCGGGGCACAATGCCATTCTTTCTCCAAATATCCTGCCTTTTCTGGGGGGCAATGGATATGAGGTCAATTTCCCCTTCCTGCTGCCCAAACAGGGCAAGTGCCTTATTGGCAGCCTCCAGGGCAATATCCTTAATCTTTCTTTCTTCAGTTTTAATATGAAGGTTTTTGGCAAATTTTAAAAGCTTGGCTTCATCCTTGATTTTGAGCCCCTCTGCTTTATCTTCAGCCACTTCTTTTAAAAGCATGGCCATGTCCCTTCCATGGTCTGAGTGGGCGGCTGCCCCAACCGCAATATGCCTGGCCAGGTTCCTGGCTGCAATGGTGGCCAGAGTGGCCCCGCATAAACCTACTTTATCATCCCTGATCCTGCAGGGTCCCATAGCACAGTTCTTGCAGCAAATGCCGCTCACCGAAGCGCCTATGGGGCAGCACTTCATATCCTGGGACCGGTCAAACACCGTTTCCACTGCCTCATCCAGGTTCTTTAAGACCTCCAGTACCGCCTGGTCTTCGCTGCATACCTTTTTGTGTTTATCATTCATAGTCTTGCACCATCCTTTAAAGTAGTTTTTCTATGGTCTCTTTTATAATCTCCACTGCCTTGGGGTGGCGCATAACCACGATATTGGCCCCTGCCAGCAGTGTGCTCATCACCGATATGGTCTCCCAGTTTATGCCCCGCTGTTCCAAATCGCCCCACTGGGGATAGTCCTTCTCGCTTTCCTTGACTTCTTTTACCTTCCACACTTCAGGCGCAATATTGCAGATCATAGGCATCTGGGTCATCTTGTCATCCTGCAGGAGAGCGGCAATCTTGAGCCTTTCCATGCAGGAATAACAATATTCGATCCCATAGCCCAGTCCGGTGGTGGAAGGGTCCATCACAATTCTTTCCGGCGGAAGTCCCAGCTGGGTGAGCAGGATATTAAGCTGTTTGGCAATGTTTACGTCCAGCGGATTGAGAGAGACCACATTATTGTTATAGCCCATACAGGCCGCAGCTATGGTCTTATAGCTGTCTTCCTCGGCCCAGCCTATGAGCAGGTTTGTGTTCTGGTTGACTTCTGCCACCTTCTTCATGGCCTCCGCAATATTTTCCAAAGGCCCGTCCCCGTATACAATCAGAGGAACCTCTACGGATTCCCGAACCTCTTGCACCATGCTGGCCGCATCATCAGGCTGCATATTGCCAGCATCGGGGTTGATGCTTCTCAGCTGCAGGCAAATGGCATCTGCAGCATACTGCTGGACACATTTTTGGGCCCATTTTGAAGGATTATCCCAAACATCTGAAAAATGCTTGGCCACACTTTCCGGCCAATTGCTGGGCTGGGCATCATAAACTTCCATGGCCACGATGGGCCGGTTGGGTATCGGACCCTCAAAGGCGTGAAAAGGAAGGGCTTTATCACCTCCTACCACCACCTCTGACTGATCTTTGCCCAGTAAAACTTTTGCGATTTCCCCCGTATATTCGTTTTTCGGGACTTGGAAGCTCAATGTTTTTCCCCTTTCTTGATTGTTAATAATTGTTACTAATTTGTTACAATACCTACAACGCTATGTAGGAATTTTTACAAATTACTTTATTGTACCACTTTCATATAAAAACTCCAGTTCGTGTATTTGGTTACAAAAGGTTTAGTTCTTTGAGCAAGCTGTTTGCTTGCTTAAGCGCAATGGTATCCCCGGGAAGATCAAAAACTGAACCTGAAGAAATATCCATCTCAAAAATATTTGGGTCATTGTGGATGACCGCAGCAAGTTTCAGGGCTTCCTTTTTGGCAAAATCAATAAGCCTCTGATCCAGTTTTTGGGGCGCCCTGTTGATTACTGCAAGCACCTTGCCTACTTTTAACTGCAGTTCCCCGGCAAGGTTTTTAATCCTGGATGCGGTCATAAGCCCCCGCGGAGAAGGATCGGAGACAATAATCAGGCAATCGATATCCTGGGTGGTCCTGCGGCTTAAATGCTCCATCCCTGCTTCATTGTCCATCACCACATAATGATAATTATCCTGAAGGGTGTCTATGTATTTTCGGAACAGGGAATTTGCATAACAATAGCAGCCGGGGCCTTCCCCCCTGCCCATTACCAGCAGGTCAAACTTTTTACTTTCCACCAGGGCCTGCTGCAGGTTCATCTCCACCATCTGGTCTTTGTAAATGCCCTGATCCATACGGGGCGCATTTTTTTTGAAATCTTCGCGCAGCATGCCTACGGTGGTAACCGAATCAATGCCCAGGACCTGGTTGAGGTTGGCATTGGCATCTGCATCCAGGGCAAGCACGGGGTAGCGGTTATGGTCTATAAGAGAACGTATCAGCAGTCCGCATAAAGTGGTTTTACCGGTGCCCCCTTTTCCGGCAACTGCAATATTTGTACCCATAGATCTCCTTTAGGTTTGTTTCTTATCATTGATGGACAGCAAAAGCTCTTCCACGGTAGGGAAATCTTTTAAATCGGTATAAGGAAGAAACAGACCGGCTACATACCGGTCCATAAATTTCATATTTACGCTCAGCTCGATGTAGGTTACCGCATCTGCGGCAGCCACCGACTGTGCATATTTGCTGGCCGAAAGCAAATTGATATAGGCCCCGGTAATGGAGGTATTGCCCATGAAATAATAACGGTTGATATTGATATCAGGGAGCATGCCGATGACCACCGCATTGCCTATGTTGACATTTTTTCCCAGACCCCCGGCAATATAGACTTTCTCCAGGTCATATACGCTTAAATCAACCTCTTCCAGCAGGGTCTTGATTCCGGCATAAACTGCAGCTTTGGCCCGCATCAGGTTATCAATATCCACTTCGCTGATATAGATTTCCTTACCAGTGGCACTGTGTTCAGCCCCGATAATGGTATAGCGGTAATCACCGTCTTCCTTGTGTAGATACTTGTTTCCGATGTCCTTGTGGAATTTACCCTTTCTGTCGATGATGCCCTTTAGATACATCTCCCCTATGATATCGATTAGCCCTGAGCCGCACAATCCCCGGGGCTTTGCGCCCCCTATGGTGCCCGCCTGGCACTGGTAGGTCTCCTGATCGATATAGGTTTTTTCTATGGCCCCGTCCACAGCCCTTATGCCGCACTTAACGCCGCCGCCTTCAAATGCAGGACCCGCAGAACAGCTGCAGCCCATCATCCATTCACAATTGCCCACCACCAGTTCCCCATTGGTGCCCAGGTCTATAAACAGGGCCAGCTCCTCCTGCTGATTCATGCCTGTGGCCAGTATGCCGGAGGTAATGTCTCCCCCCAGATAACTTGCCACTCCCTGCGTGCTGTAGGTATAGGCATTTTTGATATGCTTGATCCCGATATCGGTAGCCCTGCAATCAGAAAAACGGTTGGCCACAGTCACATAAGGTTCTTCCCTAATATATTTGGGGCAAACCTCATAAAACAGGTGCATCATGGTGGAATTGCCGGAGACCATCAGAGCCACAATATCTTCAGGCTCCACCTGGGTGGCTAAAATCAAGCGCCAAATCAGGTTATTAACCGAATCGGTTACCACCTCTTTGAGCTTTTTTAACCCGGCCTGACTGTTGGCATATACAATCCTGTTGATAATATCCTCCCCAAACCGGATCTGGGGATTGTATTCTGATTCGCTGCCCAAAATATTGCCGGTGTCCAAATCCACCAGGTACATCACCAGGGTGGTGGTTCCGATATCTAAGGCCAGCCCGTATAAGTCATTGGGGCGGGCTTGGTCGCAGATATCGATAATCACATTCTTTTCAGTCTCTATGGTCACCGTTAATTTCCAATGATGCTGCCGCAATTCGGTGGGCAGTTTCTTGATGACCTCAATGGGTACGGTAACATCCTGAAGCTGAAGCTTGTCTTTGACGGCCTTCTTGAACCGGAAAAGGTCACTGGTACCGTAACTTAGCGAGGGCTGTTCAACTTCGACATCAAATTTTTTAATCCAAGGCTCTATGGATTCATGTTCAAACTCCTGCTTGCTTATGCCTGCATAAACGTGTGAACCTTCTACCAGTTTGCCCTTCTCGATGATGGCCTTTACTTTTTTCTGCTCAGGTATGGTGACTTCGATATCCTCAATAACTCGGGCCAGGCATGATAAAACAAAACCTTTGCTGAATTCTTTGGGGGACAAAAAACGGGTTTCCTTGGCATCCACTTTTCCTTTTTTTACCTGAACCACACACCTTCCGCAGGTGCCCACGCCCCCGCATGAGGATTCGATTTCCAGGCCGCAGTCAAGAATGGCTTGCCGTAGATTATGGTTTTTTGGTACCTCTATTTGCTTTCCGCTGGGCAGGAACTTGATATGATATTTCTTTGGGCTGCTCATTATTTAAAATAGCCAATTCAATAATAATATTCGGC
>PWYO01000045.1 GCA_003567835.1 Actinomycetota bacterium
ATGATGGCCGTACCCGCTTCTTTGAGTTTTTTAATGATTTCAAACAGTTTTTTAATTTCTTTTAGGGTAAGCGAGGAGGTGGGTTCATCCATGATCAGGATCTTGGAATGCAGCGACAGGGCTTTGACGATTTCAATCATTTGCTGTTCGGCAGTCCCCAGCTGCTTGACGGTTGTTCTGGGATTTAGCTTGACCCCAAGCGAGTCAAGCAATTCCCTGGTTTGCCCATACATTTTTCTCCACTGGATGCGCCTGGTGATTGTATTGTATTGCTGGTGGCCCATAAATACATTTTCAGCAATATTGAGTTCAGGGAAAATCGTGGGCTCCTGATAGATGGCAGCGATACCCAGCTGTTGGGCAATCAATGGATTGATGACATCCACCTTTTTTCCATTCAGCAGAACCTGGCCCTGGTCTGCCTGGTGTATGCCGCTGATAATCTTGATAAAGGTGGATTTTCCCGCACCGTTTTCCCCCACCAGCGCATGCACTTCCCCTTGGTTAAGCTCGAAATCAACTTGGTCCAGGGCAACAGTACCTCCAAAGCTTTTGGATATATTTTTTGTCTGTAAAATATTGCTGCTCAAAACCTGCCTCCCCTTTGCCGCTTAAAAATGGATAGGAACAATCAGGATACATTCCATTGCTGCAGTAAAGTGTATCGGGGCATTCGCATAGAAAGTCCCCCAACTTCTGGTCTAAAAGATTTTCATAAGAGCCTTATTCGCTGGATCCGGTCCGCTTATGGCCCAATACAAGCCTCTGGATTGATTGGTTGATTTTGTGTTTTATATCACTATAATTAGTAATACATATTATCATCATACCATTAGACATATTTAGGATAATAATTTTTTGCGCAAAAGTCAATAGCACACAAATATCCTCCGGCAGGGATGGTCTACACCGAACATAGCCGGAGATAGGCATCATGAACAGGCAGGGAAGGGCAGAGCAGTGCTCTTTTGCCGGCGGCCTCCAGTATGGTTTGCCAAACCCAGCCCTGTTTGACAAAAAGCAGCTGTTTTGGTAGAAAAATTTATCAACCGGGCATCTTCAGGAAGATGCAGTATATGCAAAGGGATGCCTTTGACCAACCATTCTTGCAAGAAGAATCATTGGCCGGAAGTGAATCTGTTGACTGAAATGCTATGATGATGAGAGTATCATCTATCAACAAAATGGGTCAGGAAACGGGATGGATAAAAATCAGAGTGAAAAAAAAATACCATTAAAATCAATAGCCAGACAAAAATTAAGCACCGATGTGGCCAACCAGGTGCTAAACCTGATCAGGGAAGGCCAATTAAAGCCCGGGGACCGGGTTCCCACTGAAAAACAGCTGATCCAGGAGCTGGGTGTGAGCAGGACCGCAGTAAGAGAAGGCATGCAAAGCTTAAAATTGCTGGGTCTAATCGATATTTATCCAGGACAGGGAACCTTTGTAAGCAAAGACAGAGCTACTTCCAAATTGTTTCTTCATCTGCTGGGTTCCAATAACACAATAAAAAAGAACATACTTTTAGAAATCATTGAACTGCGCAAGATCCTGGAGGTGGGTATCGTTGGCATTGCGGCCACAAGAGGGACCAGGGAAGACCTAGGGAAGCTGGGGCAGTGTTTAAAACAGCATAAATATGACCTGGATCATGACACATACCCTTCCCAGGGCGACCTCTCTTTCCACAGGCTGCTGGCAGCTGCTGCACACAACCAGATCATGCTGGATTTTTATGAAGGCATATTCGGACTCATCAAAGGAAGCATGATCTTTACAGGGGAAATAAAGGACAACAGGCAGACAGGGTTTCATTTTCACCGAAGGATTTATGAGGGTCTGGTTTCCCAAAATGTCCAAAAAGCAAAAAAAGCCATGATTGAACATATAGACTGGATTGAATCCATTATTAAAAAAAAGACAAACAAAGACTTTGCAGATGCTGAAAAAAAACTGCTGTGATTCTTCCAACCATGCTTGCGGCGGGCCCATGAAAATCATAAAACCTTTGGGTTTTCGGTTCCCGGTTTATGGCCCCGGGAAAAAATATTGTTATTCTGGCACGATTCTTTACCAGAGTTATCCGGGAGCCGGCGCCCGGGAAGCCAAAAGTGTGTTGGTCCATGCATGATGGAAACAATATGTAGAACCAATCCAAATATGAATTGGGAGTCATTGAATTGATAAAAGACAGCCCTAAAACAGCCAAAGTTTATGATCGTTTCATGACCTTTTTTGATTCTTTGTTCATCAGGAGATGGAGAAACCTGCTATGGCAAAAAGTAGAAGGTACCAAGATTCTGGAAGCCGGAGGGGGAACCGGCTTGAATATAGCCCATTATAAGCCAGGCCATACCGTAACCTTTGTGGACAAAAATGCCCATTTTCTTTATATTGCCAGAAAACGGGCCCAAAAAAAAGGCATTAAAGTCCATTTTTATTGTGGAGATGTTGGCCATATTTGTGTAAAAAAGGGCTTCTATGATTCTGCGGTGTCCACTTTCCTTTTTTGTTCAGTTAAAGACCCCCTTGCTGTTCTAAAAGAGCTTTATAGGGTTCTGAGAAAAGATGGGTATCTTGTGCTTCTTGAGCAGATACCGTCAGCCAGCTTTATTGGGTCTTTTATGAACTTTTTGGCCAGGCCGTTTTATGCGCTGTTTGGGGCAAGACTGGCCCCGGATTTAAAACAGAAGGCAAAAGATGCCGGTTTTTCAGAAATATTCGTATATCCTGTTTTCCTGGATACAGTAAGCATTATCAAAGCAAGGAAATAATGCATTTTTTAAAAAATTTTGCTTATTTTGTCTATTTTTTAGTAGAATAAATACATTGGCAGCATTTAAAAAATAGGAAAAGCTTTGGCACCAAAAGAGACCAAAAAACTGCAGACCATCAAAAGTATAGGACTCATCTGTTGGTCGGCTATAGGGATCATTATTGTAGCCGGACTTTTTTTCTATTTATTGCAGCAGATCAGGGTGGCTATCATACCCCTGGTTATTGCCGCAGTCATAGCCTATCTTTTATCCCCCTTGGTCCTGTTAATTGAAAAGAAAACCAGAAAAATTTTTGCGGTGATTATCACCATTTTCATTTTTCTGGGTATCATTTCCGTGACTATTTTTTTTGTTATACCGGTCATTGTGGACCAGTTTGAATTATTTATAAGGAGATTCCCTCTGTATATACAAAATTTGGCCAGTCTCATCAATGAATTTTTAATGACCAGTGCCTTGGTCCAGAATATAGAAAATATTACCGGATTGGAGATTGAGACCATAGACACCAGGACCATCACCCAGTATGTACTCCAGCAGCTTGATTTGGCTGATGTTGATATTTGGCGAAGGGTTACCGAATTTACTGGGAATATCGTCAATGTGGTACTCAATTTTATTGTAGGCCCGATCCTGGGTTTTTTTATACTCAAAGATATGGAAAGGATTCGAAAATCGGTGACCAATATATTTCCCCCAAAGGCCAGGTTTCATATCAATTTAGTGGTGGATAAGATGAACAACGTAGCAGGGCGGTACATCAGAATCAGGTTGTTCATATCCATCATTGTGGGCATACTGGCCAGCATAGCCCTGCTCATATTGGGGGTAGATTTTGCTATTTTGTTGGGATTTATCGCCGGTTTTTTCAATCTAATTCCCTTCATTGGTCCGATTATAGGGGCCATACCGGCAGTGCTTATGGCCCTGCTAGTCTCGCCCCTTGTAGCCTTGTTTGTGCTCATTATCTTTATCGGCATACAGATTCTTGACGCCTATTTCCTTTTCCCTTTAATCATGAAGCAGCAGCTGGGCATACACCCTGCAGTGGCCATATTTTCATTGATTGCCGGGGGCGCGATTTTGGGTATCTGGGGAATGCTTATTGCGGTTCCTGTGGTGGCCATCATCCAGGAATTGGCGAAATACTATTTGATTGAAAGAAAAAAAGCCCAGACATAAACAAAGATGTAAAAATGTGCTTGTCTTTTTTGGCGGTCAAAAACCCCGAAAACCATTTGGCCCTGAGGACATAAAAAAGAAGCGCCTGCACAATGGCCCCGGGACAGGACGGGGATAAAAAACCGCTTACCGCCTGAACCATTGGTCTCTGCAATCATCATTTTTCTTAAAAAATGGTTGAACCGTGGCCCTAAATAGTATAAGTTCTATGGGATAAAAAATATCTGTACAGCAAAGGTGATTTTTTGACGGTCAACCAAAAAAAAGCAGCCAGCCAAAAACAGTGGCGCTTGCTGTTGTTGATCTCCACTGCCTATATTGCCGTATTTGCCAATATACAGGGCTTTATGGGGCTCATGCCCCTGGTGCGCCAAACCTTCTTGTTAAGCAGGGCCCAGGTGGGGCTCTACAGCAGCTTTTACTTTTTGAGCGCTACCCTGGTGGCCATCTTCAGCGGGAGGATTGTAGACCGGCTTGGAACCAAAAGGGGCCTTGTTATCGGGGTTAGTGCGGTAGGAGCTATGATGGTGCTCCATGCTTTTTCACCGATTTTTGGGATTATGCTGGGCCTGGCTTTTTTTACCGGATTTGCATTCAGCATTATCACCCCTTCGGCCAACAAAGGCATCATTGAGCTGGCCGGTTCTTCGAAAAGAAGCTTCTTTATGGGTATCGTCCATGGCGGCGGCGGCCTGGGAGGCTTTTTAGGCGCTTCCCTTTTGCCTTTTTTGGGCCAGATGGTTGGCTGGCGCAGCGCCCTTATTATAGGCAGCGTATTTGCCTTGGTGATTTCCTTGTTCATTTTTAAGTTCTACCGCCCCCCAGCGGCGCCTGTTTCAAGCGCAAAAGAAACCGGGCACAAGCGAACTTCTTTAAAAAAAGACCTCGGATTGCTGCTGGGCAACCGGTACCTTTTATGTGTTTGCTTTATGGGGGTTGTGTTCGGTATGAGCACCTCTGCCATAGGGGGCCATTTTCCTCTATACCTTACCCAGGACCTGGGTTTTAGTCCTGCTTTTGCCGGGTTGGGACTGGGTGCCTTTCACATAGGGGGCGTGATTGGGCAGCCTTCCTTGGGGTTTTTCAATGAAAGAATACTGCATAGCAGCAACCGAAAAAGCCTGTTTGGTCTGGGTACCATCATTGCAGTTTTCCAATTGTTTATAGGCCTGGCAATAAGCAGATTTTCGATTCCCGGCTTTGCCCTGCTCATCTTCTCCTTTTTTATGGGTTTTTTCACCATGGGCATTATTGCCATTTACTTCACCGCGGTCACAGAACTGGTAGACCGAAAGCATACCGGGGTGGTTACCGGTTTGGCCACTGTGTTTATTCGCACCAGTGTGGTGCTCACCCCGCCCATATTTGGGTTAATCGCAGATTTTAGCGGGGCATATTCTCCAAGCTGGATTATATTGGGGGCAGCAGCCTTCTTGTTTTCCCTGTTGTTTTTGCTTTTCAGCAAGAAATATATGCCTTCTTCTGAACCATAAAAACTGTATTAGTTTGTAAGACATTGGATTTTTTCTTCAACACCTGCTATAAGGAATATCCAAATAGATAGCAAGCAATGAATACCGGTACAATATTGAAAAAGTCAACAATATTTTCCGGGTTGATAATCAAAAAAATACTGGTATCATGTAGAAAATTTTAACTATAATCAACGGATAGCATGAAAAAGACAGCAATTATTGCATTAATCATCATCATTGCAGCCTCATTGGCCTGCACCAGGTTTGCCTG
>PWYO01000130.1 GCA_003567835.1 Actinomycetota bacterium
AGCTCGATAAAAACAATATCGCCAGCCAGTTTCTGGAAGAAATCGGTAGCACCTACAATAACATTTTCTTCATCATCTACTTTTGCCCAAAAATGGTTTTTCTCATAATACAAATCCTCTTTGAAGCTGTATCCTTCGACCTCCATGGCATCCTTCCTTTCTATTTTCCTTGTACGCTTTTTAATACAAGCTCGGAAATATCCCAAACTTTGATCTTCTTTTTCAGTTCTTTTTTCTTTTTCTTAAGCGCAGTGCCAATGGTCCTTTCGCACTGCTGGCAGGCAGAAATGACCGCATCCACATTGGCATCAGCAATCTCGGCTGCTTTGGCCAGGGCAATGCTTGCCGCCAAATCGGCATCCAGCGATTCCAGATTGCCGCCGCCGCCGCAGCAATTGGCCTGGGCCCTGTTTTTTTCAAGCTCTACATACTGTATGCCCGGCACTGATTGGATGACCTCCCTGGGCTCCTCATAAACATCCGAGTTTCTGCCCAGGTCGCAAGGGTCGTGGTAGGTAACCGTCATATGCAGGGGATTTAAGGAAAGCTTGCCCTCTTTTAAAATCTTAAGCAAATACTGGGATATGTGCAGTATTTCAAAATCCACCGCTTCTGTGCTTAACCGGGCATAGGTATGTTTCCAGGTATGATAGCATGAAGGGCAAGAGGTGATCAGCATTTTGGCTTTCTTTTCCTTGATTTTGGCTACATTGTAATCGGCAAGCTTCTTGGCTTCCTCTTCCATCCCTGAGCTTAATAGAGGAAAACCGCAGCACCATTCCTGGTCCCCCAGCAAAGTAAAATCGATATCAGCCTGATCCAGGAGCTGGACAATGGATCTGGGGATGGAAAATGTACGGGGAGAAAAACTGGAAACACAGCCTGCAAAATAGACCACTTCTGCGCTGTCCTTGATCATATCCTCCAGCTTGGCTCCGGGGATCTGCTTTACCCAGTCTGCCCGTCCCTCATTGGTATCAAAAGTGACATTATGGCCCTCTGCAATCCTTTTTTTAAGCATATCCAGAATCTCCGGGTAGCGGTGGCTGTCCACAAGGTCCAGCCTGGCTGCTTCAAAAATCTCCTTTAAGGCCACCCCGCTGGGACACTCCACTGTGCAGGAATTGCACATGGTGCAGGTGTATATTTTGTCTGAAAGCCGGTTGGTAAAATCCATGACACCCTTATCCACTGCTTCCAAAAGGCTCAGTTTGCCCCGTGGCGTAACACTTTCGTCTAACTCCTGCTTATAGATGGGGCACACCGCAAGGCAGTTTCCGCACCTGCTGCAATTGAACAATTCATCTTTTTTCAATGAAATTTTGGTTTTTTGTTTATCCTTTACCATTTTTTTACCTTTGTTTTGCAAATTTAATCATCAAAATACATTTTGCCCGGATTTAATATATTATTGGGGTCAAATGTCCTTTTTACCTTTTTCATCAGGTCAAATACTTCTGGGCTGATCTCCAGGCTGAGGTATTTGGCCTTGCTTATGCCAATGCCGTGCTCCCCGGAAAGGGTCCCCCCCAGTTTTACAGTTACCTCAAAGATCTCCTGGATAACCTTTTCCACTTTCTCCTCTTCTTCGGGGATCCTCAAGTCGGTAAGCAGGGTGGGATGCAGGTTGCCGTCCCCGGCATGCCCAAAAGTACCAATGGGCATATCATATTTCTGGGCAATATCATTAACCGCTTCCACCAGCTGCACAATCTTGCTGCGGGGAACGGTGGCATCTTCCAGTATGGTAGAGGGTTTTACCCGGGCCAAAGAAGAAAGAGCCGCTCTTCTTGCTGCCCACAGTGCATCCCTCTCCTTGGCAGAGGTGGCCATCTTGCAGGAAATGGCCTTATTTTTGGCAGCCACCTTTTTGACGATTTCCGCCTCCACATCAACCGCCCCCTGGTGTCCGTCTACCTCAATTAAAAGCATGGCACCAATGTTTCGGTCCAGGCCAATTTTTAAGTAATCTTCAATGGCATTGATGGTCACATTGTCCACAATTTCCAAGGTAGAGGTAATCACGCCCTCGCTTACAATATCTGCAACCGTTTGTGCGGCATGGGTAAGCTGGTCAAATAAAGCCAGCAGGCTGGCCCGGGCTGCCGGTTTGGGCAGCAGGCTCAAAGTGGCTTTGGTTACAATGCCCAAGGTCCCTTCAGAGCCAACCATCAAGCTGTTTAAATTGTAGCCGGTAACCCCTTTTACGGTCCGGGTGCCCAGCTCTATAATTTCTCCGGTAGGCAGCACCACTTCCATGCCGTTGACATAATCTTCGGTGACCCCGTATTTTAAGCCCCGCAGGCCCCCTGCGTTTTCGGCGATATTGCCGCCGATGGTGGAACTTTTTAGGCTGCCCGGATCCGGGGGATAAAACAGCCCGTAACTGGAAACACTCTTGTCCACCTCTTCGGTGATGACCCCCGCTTCTACATCAATGAGCAGGTCTATGGGGTTGATATCCAGTATTTTGTTCATGTGCACCGTGTTTAAAAGAATGCCCCCTTTTACTGCAAGGCATCCCCCGCTTAACCCTGTGGCTGCGCCGCGGGGGGTTACCGGTATGTTTTCTTCATTGGCAAATGTTAAAATCTCGCTGATCTGCTGTGTATTTTTTGCCTGCACCACTGCATCAGGGAGATATTCCAGCCGGGTGGAATCAAAACTATAGGTAATCCTGTCTTCCACTTCGGTGGTTACGGCCTTTTGGCCTACGATCTCTTTTAGCTTTTCTATGTGTTTTTCTTTCATATCAAAATAATCCGTATTGGTTTATAAAAAAAAGATGGTATTGAAAATTTTTCTACATTTTCTATTGTTTTTCCAGCCGGGGTATCACATAAGGCCCTTCGGGTATCACCGTTATGCTGGCATCTTTTCCGTACCGGGCAAACCCTTGTTCAATCGCCTGGGATACCGATTCCGCCAGCTTCAGCGTCTGCCGGGGAATTGCGTGACTGCATTTTAACACACAATCGCTGTACAGGTAAATATCGGCTTTCTTCCTGGCTTTGGCCAGTTCTTCCAGTTCCCACTGATCAATTTTAAAATAATCCGTATGACAGATGCGGTGCATAAAATCCTCTAAATGCTCTTCGCCGGTAATAAGCTCGGTAAATTCTTGGCTGCCGATCTCTTCTATGCACTCCGAAGCAATGATAATCATGCCCCCCTGCTTGACTGCCGGCAGGCAGCC
The DNA here is from genome assembly GCA_003567835.1 of Actinomycetota bacterium. Lineage (GTDB taxonomy): Bacteria > Actinomycetota > Humimicrobiia > Humimicrobiales > Humimicrobiaceae > Halolacustris > Halolacustris primus. The sequence continues at coordinate 3,197 of PWYO01000130.1, forward strand.
CACCATGCCTTTGACCGCCTGATACAAGTTGACATCCAAAGGAAGCCCTCCCCCGGTGGTAACCACCATATCCGCTTCCCTGCTTACCGGGACACTGCTGGACTCCAGGCAAAACTCTGCGCCCTTCCTATGGGCGGCAACCAGGTCTCCGCTGAATATGCCGGTGATCTCTTTTTTCTTATTGATGGTGACATTCACCATAAAGTCCGCCCCTGCTTTTTTGGCAATCTCTGTGGCTTCCTCATGGAAGGGATTGCCGTCCAGCACACCTGTGGCAGCCTGCTCAGATTCCAGGATGGGCGGCCCGTGGAAATATTTAAACATATCCATAAAACTGATGCCCGGGCATATGGATTTCCTGCCGCCGGAAAAACCGGCCATAAAATGGGGCTCAATTAATCCGGTGAGGATCTTAAAATCGGCATCAAGATAGGTCTTGTTTAAAATGACAGGGGTCCCTTTTTTTGTATTTCCAATATGGCGGCAGCTTTCCCTGTCCCTGGCATCATGATTGACAATTCTGTATTTTTTTATAATATCTCTGCCCACCAAACCCTCCAGCTCCTTTCCCACATTGGGCCGGTGCAGTCCGGTGGCCACCAGGATGGTGATCCGGCCGGGATTCACCCCATAGTTTTCCATCTCTGATAAAAGCACTTCCAAAATCAGCTTGGTGGGAACCGCCCTGGTTGAATCTGAAATAACAATACAGATATCCTTCCTGCCTTCCAGCAGCTTGGAAAGCGGCGGGCTTTGAATCGGCGCCTCCAGGCTGCGGATAATCTCCTGCTGCGGGTCATCCACAGTGGCTATGGGTTTGGTCTCTAAAACATGCAGGATATTCTTTTTAGGAATATCCACTGAAAGTTTGCTTTTTCCGTAATCAAGTTCTATATTCATCACTTATATAATCGCCCTGTATAAATCTTTATGCGGTGATGCGATGACCCTGTAATCCACCAAAAAATCTTTTTTTTGGGGGTAGGCGATAGCCGCAGACAGGGCTTCATTGACCGAAGAAACATCACCATTGATAATCACCATATTCTTTCCCCCCAGTGCCCTGGCGATCCTGATTTCCACCAGGTCCACCGCAGTCGCTTTTACCGCAGCATCAGCTGCGATCATGATGGACGGCGAAGTCAAAGTCTCAACAATGCCTATGGATTTTCGCGCACCGATCTCAGAAGCCTGGTTGAGGGCTGAAAACATCTGCGGCCAGACATTGGAAATGGCCGCCTGATCGATGATGAAGTCTTTGCTCTCCTGGGCTATAACCTTAAGGGAATTGGACACAGCACTTACACTGCCTGCAAACATGATATAGTATTTACCGGGACAGAGCGTCCTTGCATCCATAATACGCACATCAGATGCCTTGACAATCACATCCACGGCCCCAATGCCTATGGCCATACTGCGGAACTCTACAATGCCAATCGACTTTTCCATATGGTTTGATTTCCCTTATTTCTTATTTTTCTTCTGGCCGCCTGCCTTTGATGCTTTCTTGGGCTTGGGCGTCCTGGATTTGGGGACAGTGCCCCTGCCTGAACGAACCATTTTCCCCGATAACATCTTGTCCAGGTCTTCATGCGGCCTGGGTATGACATGAACGCTAATAATTTCTCCCACTCTCTTGGCTGCAGCTGAACCCGAATCAACAGCGGCTTTGACCGCACCTACGTCTCCGGATACAATCACCGCAGCATATCCGCTGCCCACATAGGCCTTGGATATTAATTTTACATTGGCTGCTTTGACCATGGCATCTGCCGCTTCCGTAGCCCCGACAAGTCCCTTGGTCTCTATAAGCCCGATTGCCTCACCATTCATCGAAATCTCCTTTCAAAAAAACCTCTATTTCACAAAGTTCATGGAACGGTACATGGTTATTTTCCTCTGCCTGGTAAACGTGCTGGGCGTGGTATGGCCTTCCCCGGTAGCCCCGGCCAGGGTCCAGGAGGTGCCTCCTTCAACCATGGTCCCCGCGCTTCTCTGGGACGCTCCATTCACAATATAATTGGTGGTGTTAATCTTCTGACCGAAACAGGTGATCCGGTTCAGGTCCTTGGAATGGATCATCGCCGTATGCATAAAACCGTGCTCCACCCTGCAGGCAATATCTTCAGCCTGCTCAAATGTATCTGCAATGAGGATGGGCACCACCGGCATCAGCTGTTCATGCTGCACCAGCGGATGGGACTGGTCATCGGTGACAAATACGGCAAGCTTGACCGAATCATCCACACGGATACCTGCTTTTTCCAATAATACCGGGCAGTCTTTGCCCATAAGCCCTTTTACAATCTCTCCGTCTTTGACCACCATATCGGTGATCTTTGCAGCCTGGTCCGCATTCAGCACCACTGTCTGGTTTTTGCTTATGGCCGACAGAAACCGGTCTGCAATGTCGCGCAAAAGGATGATGACCTTTTCATCATTGCATAAAATATTATTATCAAAAGCGGCCCCGAAAGCAATTTCGCTGGCTGCATGCTCTATGTCTGCGGTTTCATCTACAATAACCGGCGGATTGCCGGGTCCTGCCCCGATTGCTTTCTTTCCGCTTTTTAGGGAAAGTTCTACAATTTGGGGCCCGCCTGTTGCACAGATCATGGCAATATCCTGGCTTTTGAACACTTTGGATACATTCTGTATCTTTGCTTCCCTGGTAGCGGTGATCAGATTGGGCGGCCCTCCGGCATCTACGATGGCCTTGTGGGTTACCTTGAATGCTTCAAGCGTGCACTGGTTTGCCGCGGGATGGGGCAGAAACACCACTGCATTGCCTGCAGAGATCATGATAATGGAATTGTTGATAATCATCGGTGTGGGATTGGTCATAGGCGTGATAGCCCCGATAACCCCCCAGGGTGCCATCTCGAAACTCTGGGTCCCATTGTCACTGGCAAATGTTTTGACTTCCAGCTCTTCGGGCCCAACGGTCCAGTCAATGGCCACCCGCACCTTGTCTCTCTTGTCCTGGTAATTGCCCATTTTGGTCTCATCGACAGTCAGCTTTGCAAACCGGTCAATATGCTTTCTGCACTCCCTGCGTATGGCATCTACAATCCGGTACCGGATATCTTTGCCCATTCCGGCGAATTTCTGCTGAGCGGCCTTTGCGGCCTTTATGGCATCATCCATATCGTCAAACAAACCGTCACCAGAGGTTTCAACCGATGTGCGCTTCAAGCTGCTGGCATTGGTGCTGCCGGGCAGGTTTTCAATCACACTCTTGACTATCTTTTCTACGGTTTTCTCATCTATAGCCACATCTTACCCCCTGTATTTCATATCTTTTAAAATCAATAAATCTTAATACCTCTTTCTTTTGCTTCATCTCTAGCCAGCGGAGTCAGTATCACATGAGGCCCCAGCTTGATCCCCGAATCCTGGTATTGGTCCAAATCATCAGCAGTGATGACTGTCTTTTTGCCAGAATCCGGATCAGGCGCTCTTGTAGGTGCACCATTTTTCTCTAAGCCGTTGTTGATGCTTTTTAGCACATTTGCTTCGGTAATCTCACCTGCATAACTGCCGTCTGGAATTTCAGGCGGGATTTGCTGGCTGTCGGCTTTTTGCGCCTCAATCGGCGCAACACAGGACGCATCCACAATCTCCACCAGGCTCCCGTTGACAATATCGGCGGCATTGCCGTCATCGGTGTCCACATGCAGCTCCGTTTTAAAATCCTGCCCCACCCTTACCTGCACATTATTAAAAGTGAGGCCTTTGGGGCCGGGAACCCGTACATCCACTTCCATATTGTCTTCAATCCCAAAATGCTGAGCATCCGGAACAGACATATGGATATGCCTGTTGGCCCTGATAACCCCATTTTCAAGGTGCACAACCCCTTTGGGGCCCACAATGACTGCCGTCGATGAGCCTTCCAGTTTTCCGCTGGGCTTTACCGGAGCATCTATGCCCAATATCACGCAGTCTGTTTTTGCCAATTCGACCTGAGACTGATCCCTTAAAGGGCCTAAAATGCGCACATTCTGTATGGCATTGAGTTTGGGTCCTACCACGGTTACCGTCTCCTTGGCAGCAAAACCGGGATTGTACAGGTCTTTTAGCTTGGTAAGCTGGTACCCTTTTCCGAACAGGATTTCCAGATGCTGGGCACACAAATGCACATGCCTTACCGAAACGCCGCACACAATCTTTCGGTTCGACGTTTTTGCCTGTTTGTTTGCCTGGCCAGAGTCAGATTTTTGAGGTACTTCCGGGGACTGGAGCCTTTTCATGACATTGACCACCACGTCCCTAATAAGTTTTTCGGTATCCACTGTAAAATACCTCTCTTCTGTTGATTATTATTATGGCTTATTCGTTAGGCAAAATTAAGTCTAGATCCTGATGCGGTCTGGGGATTACATGAACTGAAAGCAGTTCGCCCACTCTTTTTGCTGCTGCAGCCCCTGCGTCCACTGCAGCCTTTACAGCACCGACATCGCCTTTTACGATTACCGTAACCAGGCCTCCGCCAATTCTTTCCTGGCCCATAAGGGTCACATTTGCAGCCTTAACCATTGCGTCGGCTGCCTCTACAGAACCTACCAGTCCTCTTGTTTCAATTAAGCCAATTGCTTCTCCTGCCATTTTGCTTTCTCCTTTTCCTCTTTTGGTTTACGAAATTATAATTATAAACAAAAATAATGATTTGAACAGACCTTATCCTTTCTGATTGATCACATTGGTGACAATTTTGGTTACCAGCTTCACCAGCTCATCGGTGCTCATATTGATATTTTTAGTGCCAGAATCTGTATTTGTCTTGTTCTGGGGCTCTCCGATGACCTTGGAATCAATCCTGCACCCTGCATAATGGGTATCCATGCCCCATTCCTGCCTGAGCTTGAGCATCTTTTCAACATTTTCCTCACCGATAAGGTTAATTTGGCCCAGCTGTTTGGCCACCAAATATATTTTTGCAAAAAGCTCCAAACTTTCCATCCGGTAATAGGTGTTATATACATCAGGGCCAATGGAAAGGGCCCCATGGTTCTCAAGCAAAAATACATTATGGCTGGGCAAATATTTCCGGATGCTATTGGGGATCTCTTCGGTGGAAGGGGTCCCGTACGCAGCCAGGGGAATGGAGCCCAAAGAAATCACCACTTCGGGAATGACACACTCATCCAGCGCCATACCCGCACAGGCAAACCCGGTTGCCGTAGGGGGATGGGCATGGACCACAGCATTTACATCAGGCCTGTTTTTAAACACATCAAGATGCATTTTGATTTCCGAAGATGGATTCAACTCTCCTTCCACTTTGTTTCCGGAACCATCTACTTTGACCAGCTGATCGGTGGTCAGATACCCTTTGCTCATGCCCGTGGGCGTGCACAGGTAAACATCTTGGGAAAGCTTAATGGAAACATTGCCGTCATTTGCAGCAACCCAACCCTGCCTGTAAATTCTTCTGCAAACCTCTATGATGTCTTTTCTGTATTCACTCTCACTTTTTGCCATTTCATCGATCCTTTGGTTCAATTTAACATGCACATAATGAAGAGGAAAGCCAGCGAAGCACCTGGGGGTCCGGATTGGGTATGATTTTGCTGGCTATCATGGCCCCCTTGGCCCCCAAAAATTCAGATGCCTGGCCCACCGCTTCTTCCACTGCTGAAAGCTGGCCGGTTATGATAAAAAAACTGTTGACCCCGCAGCCCCTGGCCAGCCTGAAATCCAAAAACTGGACCGGAGCGGTATCCACAGTGATATCTGCAGCATTGATCAGATAGGCCATCTGTAAAGACTCCACAATGCCCACCGACCCTGCAGGCAGAACATATTTGGCCCCTGAAATGGCATCAATGACCTGCCGGTCTATGCCTCCGATAACCATGGCACTGAACAGGTGCCGGCCTCCCTGGCTTTGGGCAGCCCTGCAGCTGGTATCCAAAGCATCCAGAGCCCCTTCCACCACAGTAAGGTATTTGCCCGGACATAAAGTGGTGGCAATCATCAGGTTCACCTGGGCAGCCTTCATGATGGTATCGGTGACCTGTATGCCTGCGGGAATGCTTTTAAATTCCATAACCGCGATATTTCCAATATCTTTTTTCATCAAACTTTCCCTATGGTTACATAATCTTGGCCCACTTCAAGCACTTTCCCTTCAATGGAGCTGTGGATTTTGGATCCCAGCTTCTGGGGGGCAATATCTGCCACCAGGTCCCCTTCTGAGACCCTATCGCCTTTGCGCACCACAGGCACCGAAGGCGCACCCACATGCTGGGTCAAATACAGTTTTACTTGATTTACCGGTTCCCTAAAAGCCTCTAAAGCTGTGTCCGGATACTGGTCTACTTCCAGCCTTTGCTTGAGCCGGTCGACAGGTACTTTTCGGAACTGTTTGAATGGATTGGCATGAAGGTCTTTTCGGGTGTGGGGGTTTTTGATGCCCTTCTTGGCCAGTTCAGCCTTCACATAATTAAAAATTGCCCTTGCGGAAAGGTCTACCACACAGCTGTAAAGCTCACAAAGGCCGCAATCGCAGCATAAGTAGGCATAATCAAATTTTTCCAGATCTTCCTGGTCCAGCTGGCCCTTATAAAGTCTTTTCATCATGTCGTCAGGAAAAAGGTCGTGGCCCAATAGATACCGGGGACAGAGGTCTGTGCACATCCTGCAGCTTAGGCAGATGGCCTGGGCCCTCTTAACCTGGCCGCCGTCAGCCCTGTTCCTCTGTATGCTTACGATATTGTCCTGGGGCAGGACCATCATGGACTTGGTGGTCTTTTTTACAGCATAGGTGTCCGGGTCAATGGGTTTGCCCATCATCGGCCCCCCGTCATAGACCACATGGCCTTGGCCGGGCACAAACCCCGCATAATCCAGCAAGACCTTCACCGGCGTTCCTACAGGAACCTTTACTGTCACCGGGTTTTGGACCTCCCCGTTTATGGTCACAAATTTTTGGACCACTTTCCTGCCTTCCAGGGCCCCGGCAATATTCAATAGGGTTTCTACATTAATCACCACACAGCCCACCATCAGGGGAATACCGCCCTCGGGAACAATTTTTCCGGTGACCTCCTGGACCAGCACCTGCTCATCCCCTGCAGGATAGAAGTTTCCCAGCTTATAAACCTGGAAACTGAACCCGTCACCCTTAAAATTTTCGATGACTTTGATGGCTTTTTTGTATTTGGCTTTCAGGGCAATGATGACCGTCTTGGCTCCAGTAAGGCGTGCAGCTGCCTTTAGGCCCTGCGCCACCCGGTCAAATTCTTTTTCCAAAAGGATCTTGTCTACATCAATTAAAGGCTCGCATTCAGCAGCATTCACAATGAGACTGTCGATTTTTGCGTCCAGCTTGACATGGGTGGGAAAACCGGCACCCCCGGCGCCAACCACCCCGGCATCTTTGATCAAATCAATTTCATGATTGGCCATTTTTCTCCAATTCTATGTTGTCAACTTTTGCCACCAGGGCCGCATCCACATTCTTCTTTCTGGTGCGCACAGTCCTTTTGGCGGTGCTGCCGGTAACAATCAAACCGATTTCCCCTTCTCCCATTCCTACCGTATCTACTGCTACAAAATACTCTTCCCTGCTCTTCAGGTCCGTTTGCAGGCATTGCACCAAAAGAATCTTAAAACCTTCCAAAGAAGGGTCCTTGATGGTGGAGGTTATGCTGCCTACCACCTTTACCAATCTCATACAACCTCATCCATGGATAACTTTTTGACCGCCTTCCAGATCAATGCTGTCTACATGACCCACAATGCAGCCCCGGATGGGTATGCTCATCTTGCCCATGACCTTGCATATTGTGGTGCCGTTTTCAATCCAATAGATCAGGCTGCCGATGGCGGTGTTGAGGTAATCGGCAACAATAATCTTTCTCCCTTTGACATCACCATCCGGGCCCACCGGTTTTACAACCATAAGCTTGATACCTTCAAGCCGTTCATGTTTGATGGTTGATACGACATTGCCTATGACTCTGCCCAGTCTCATCTCAGTATATGACTCCGATACCTTTTTGCTCAAAAAAATCCAGATAATGTTTTTCCGGTTTCTTGTCTGTAATTATAGTATTAATATGCCCCCAGTGGCAAACCCTATTTAGGGTTACTTTGCCGAATTTACTGCTGTCAATGAGAAGGATGACCTTGCTTGCCTGGCCCATGATAATTTTTTTGAGGGCAATATTCTGATGGTTCTGTTCGGTTATGCCCGCATGCAGAGATATCCCTGCCGCAGATATAAAGCAGAGGTCTACATACACTTCTTTGAGGAAATTTTCTGCAGCCAGCCCGTAAAAACCCCAGGTTAGCGCATTTAGCTCTCCCCCGGTTGCAAAAACCTGTATATGTTCATTGGACTTAAGCGCATTCACTGCTTCCAGACCATTGGTAACCACGGTAAGGGTGTCCTTGCCGGTAAGTTTTTTGGCCAGAGCCAGGGTTGTAGTGGAGCCGTCCATAAACAAGGTCGACCCCTGGGCAACCAGATCCACGGCCTTCAGTGCAATGGCATCCTTTTCTTGGGGATGGATCATCTCCCGGAATGTGCTGGATATCTCATGGGTAGAATCATTAAAAGCCAGTGCGCCGCCATACACCCTTTTTAGTACGCCTTCTTTTTCTAAACTGGCCAGGTCCCGTAAAACAGTCATTTCAGAAACACTGAAAATGGAGGACAGTTCTGAAGTCTTAATCCTGCCATTCTTATTGATCATTTTGGCTATTTGGAGCTTGCGTTCTGCTGAAAGCATGGGCAAATGTTTGACTTTGTTAATTACCATTATTTTATGTTTATTGATGTGGTTTGTCAATCTATTTTCAGTATGAAGAAATAGGGATCTTATGCTCTACCAAGCCCAGCATAATGCCTTCAGCCATGGCTTCCAGCTCATTTTCTCCCGGATAGACCAGAACCCGGGGGCAGATAAACGCAACCCTGGCCGTAATAAGGTCCACAAAGGTCTGGTCATGGGCCAGGCCTCCCGTGAGCACCAGGGCCGCCACATCACCGGCAACCAGCACAGACCTTGCGGCTATCTCCTGGGCAATCTGGTAAGCCATAGCGTCAATGACCCGCTTCACCTTTTGCTCGCCCTGCCTGTAGCGGGCCATCAGACCTTTGAAATCCGTGGTTTTAAAATAAGCAGCCAGGCCTCCTTGCCCCATGATCATGGAATAAGCCTGCTCATAATTGAGCTTGTTTTCCAATACATATTGCAAAAAAGTGCCTGCTGCCAAACCGCCGGACCGCTCCGGCGTAAAGGGCCCTTCGCCCTGGGTGGCATGATTCACATCGGCTACCCGGCCTTTTTTATGCAGGGCCACACTGATGCCGCCGCCCATATGGGCCACCACCAGGTTTATGTCCCTATAACGGCTGCCCAGCTGGACAGCAGCCTGCCTGGCGACTTTTTTCTGGTTTAGGGCATGAAAGATGCTGCGTCTTTCAAATAAGGGGTGTCCGCTTACCCGGACCATATCTTCCAGTTCATCCACACAGACCGGGTCCATCACATAGGCTTCCTTTTTCTGTCTGCGAGCATAGTGGTGCGCTATAACCGCACCCAGGTTTGAGGCATGCTGCCCATAGCGGGCTTCCTTAAGGTCTTGGATCATTTTTTGGTTCACCGCATACAGGCCGCTATCCAGAGGCCTTAACAGACCGCCCCGCCCGATAAAAAAATCAATTTGGCCAAGGTCAATTTGCTGCTCTTCTAAAAAACGGTCTACAGAGTCCAGCCGGAGGCCCAGCTGGCCCATCACTTTGCTGAATTTGCCGGTTTGGTCCCTGGTATGCCGGATTGTTTTGACCAGCTCTGCGCGGCGGCCGCAGAAAAGCCCGACCTTGGTAGACGTAGAGCCGGGGTTGATCACAAAAATTTTCATGGTCAAAACTCCATCCACGTACAGTGGCCAAAAACCCGGCTTCCCCAGCCCGCAGCCGGCTTATGGCTGATTAATCTTTCTGCAGGCACATCAGCACCAGCTCTGAAATATCTTTTACCTTAATCTTGGATTTTTCCTTCTTCAGGGCATTGAGCATGGTACGGGCACATTGCTGGCAGGCGGAAACCACGATATCCGCTCCGGTTTTGATCACTTCTTCTGCCTTTATTTTGGCGATATCCTGTACCAGCTTGGGATCTGCGGCCTCCACATTGCCGCCGCCGCCGCAGCACAGCGCACGCTCTCTGCTGTTTTCAAGCTCCACAAACTCTGCCCCGGGTATGCTTTTGATAATCTCCCTGGGTTCTTCATAGATCCCGGAGCTTCTGCCCAGATCACAGGGGTCGTGGTAAGTGATTTTTTTATCCAAAGGCTTTAACCGTATTTTCTCTTCCTTTATGAGACGGTCCAGGTACTGGACCAGGTGGAGAACCTCAAAATCCATCTCCACCGACGGCTGAATCTGACTGTAGATATGGGTCCACATGTGGTAACAGGAGGGGCAGGAAGTCACCAGGACTTTGGCTCCGGTGGCAGCCACTGTTTCTACATTATGCTTGGCAAATTCTAAAAAATCATCTTTAAAGCCCGAGGTCAGCAGCGGAAAGCCGCAGCACCATTCCTCATCGCCTAAAACACCGAAATCGATATCCGCATGCTGAAAGATCTGGACCACAGAACGGGGCAGCTTGAACACACGGGGCGAAAAAGAAGACACACACCCCACAAAAAAAGCCACATCCATTTTGGTTTTCACATACCGGTCCTGGGGTATATTGGGAACCTTATTGATCCAGTCCACCCTGCCTTCATTGGTGTCAAAAGAAACATTTTTGGCTTTAAGCAGCCGTTCCCGCAGCATATCCAGGGCCTTGGGATGCTTTCCTTCTTCGGCCAGCACTTCCCGCAGCTTAACCCATATGTCCTGCAGCTTGATGCCGATATGGCAGTCAAGCTCGCATCTGGCGCACATGGTACAGGCATAGGCTGCCCGGGCCAGATCCTGTACTTCTTCCTGTTTTATTTCCTTTTTGAGGATCTTGGAAAGCAATCCGAATTGAGTCCCCGCAAATTTCTTAAGCAGTTTAACCTTTTTGGAAGGGGCAATAGAGACATCATCGCTTCCCAGCACTGCTGTACACAGGTCCATACAGTTGCCGCATTTGGTACAGGCATCTATTTCTGCCAATTGCAATACATTAAACTTTTCAAGTTTCATTTTTCACTCCGCTGTCTATGATTATCAAATGATGGTGCAGGACCATGACCGCCCATGGCCTTCTCCCTAAGCTTTCTGGCAGTTACGATAAATGGTCCGAATACCATGTGGGAAAATTTGCCATACGGTATATAGGCCACAAAACCCAGCAGCATCACCAGGTGTATCAATAGCAATACTATGGCTGCTGCCTGCCATTGGACATTGGGAAAAATCAGATCCAGGATGACCGAGATCACCCACCCTGCCGGGGCAAATACTGCCCGGTCCAGGGGAATGGAACGGGCCAGGATAAAGCATGCTTCATACAAAAAACCAAACACCATGGTGATGGCCAGCAGGATCCCTGCAGTCTTCTCTTTCAGTTCTACAGACTTCATTTTTTTTCTAAAGGCTGCAAACCGCAACACCGCGATGACCACCCCTAACATGATGGCCAGCTTGCTCAAATCCATAACCAGAGCCGTAAACCGGTTTTCCAATGTTGAAAAGACCTGCACAAAACCGGAAGAGCCTTCTACTGCAACCCCGCCCGGGGCCACAAAGAAAGCAATGGCATGAAACATGGTAATCAAAAAAACCGCAACCAGGCCCCAGAACATAAAAATATGGATAAACCATTTTAGCTTGCTGTCCTTAAATAGGTTGACATGCACCATGCCGTCTGCAAAAAAAGACTTGATGATCAACCCAAAATCCGGCCCGAAGAACCTTTTTAGAAAAGCAGCAAAATGTTTCCTAAACTTGGCAGGCCGGGACAGCTTTTTGGCTGCCTGCCCATAAGCTGTCTCTTCTTCACCCCTCAGCCATATGGAGAGCCTGTAGATGACCCCCAGAAAAAAGACGGCCAGAGCTAAAGCAAATATAATCCAGAAAAAAATTCCCGCTGCATCCATTGATAAACCCCTATACTCATTGGTTGTAAAAATTTTGTATAAATTGCAGTAATCATAACATATTTGCTTGCATATGAGAAAGACATTGCAGCCCGCAGAAGGTTTTTTCAACCTGTTTTTTTCGCCCATATGTTTCATAGAAACAGAGGCAAAAGCCTGGCTTTGGCCTGCTGGTATCTGGAAAAAGACCATCAGTAGTCCGGGCATACTTTGTAGCCTGGCCCTTTGCCAAAACCGCCATAAGGCAAAAAATCTGGGTATAACCGGCAATCGAAACATGTGCGCTGTCCTGCTTGTCATTGCCCTGGACAAAAATTTTTCGGACTGAACCAGCATCACCGGTTTCAATTTCAGCGATGACCCCTTCTGCAAAAACATGCACTTGGGCAGCCCCTGTGCTGACCACATAGTATTCCTTTCTCTGCCAGTACTTCTATAAAATCCGGACCCAGTATCTGTTGTGGGGAGGTTTTTTGCACAGTTTCCCGGCCAGGCCCTCTTTGCCCTATATCCCCCCGGCGGTTATTTGCATCCCCTGCCAGCCGGCTGCATCCAGCCCACAGCAAAGCGGCCAGCAGGAAGACGGATATAAACAAAAGGAAGCGCCTGGTTTTTTTACGGCCATATCCCATACCGTCTTGCTTGATATTCTCTTATCCATTTTGCAGGACAATAAAAAGGGGTGGGTGGTCCGATCACCGGCCTGCACCAAACTGGATCTTAGGCGACCATGCTTGCCCAAAATGCCCTATGTCTTAAGGCAATCCTATCACAGCCTGCAGGCAGCCGAGGCAATCAGGGGCCGGGGGCTTGGGATTAGGAAGCTTGAAGCCAACCTGGCCCGGGCAGGCGCTTTTTCCCTTAATTTAGCATCAATTTGTTTTCATACCCAAATAGTATAAAATAAACATACAGTAGAAAGCAGCCATCATAGGGTTTCGAAACGGATGCTGCATATTTCTCTGTAAAGGAGATGGATCGTATGAAAGAAAAAAGTACCAAAAAAAAGTCAGAAGAAATAGGAATTTACGGCTTGAACAGCATAAGCAATCTAGAAGCCAACATCATGAAAGTGGTATGGGAAAAAGGTAAGGCTACGGTAAGAGAAGTCCATGAGGCCATGCTTCGCCAGGAGATTGCAAAAAAGCAAAACGGCTTCATACCTTATACTACGGTGATGTCTACCATGAATACATTGGCAGAAAAGGGGCTGCTAAAACAGGACAAGAGGGCCAAAACCTATACCTATTCCCCGGCAGTAACCAAAACAGAACTTGCCAAAAGCATCATTCAGTCTGTGGCAGAAACCATACTACAAGGAACCCCCCAACTGGGGAAAGTAAACCAGTTTATCCAAAAACTAGGCTAGCAGGGATTGATCCACTTTTACGCTGTCCACTTTGGCCACAATAACCGAGTCTATGCTTTTTTCCCTGGTTTCATCGGTCATGCGTGCTGAACTGCCATTGACCACCAAAACCTTTTCTCCAATGCCTACGCCCACCAGATCTACAGCCACCACAAATGGATCCAAGAGATTGCCTTCAAGGTCAATCGCCTTTACAATCATCAGTTTTGTGCCAGTCAGGCCGCTGTCCTTCTGGGTGCATACTACATTTCCAATTACTTTACTTAAAACCAATTTTACTCACCGCCAATATTTACTCGGTCTACAATAGCCACGATTGATGCATCGGTAGGAACATCCTCTCCATCGAAAGCCCAAGTCGCTTCAGATCCATCTTCATAGCCCACCAGGTCTCCGGCCCCCGAAGAAGTGGAATCCAAAGCTATCAGGAAATTGCCCGTTTTGGCTCCGGTCTCCAGATCAATAGGCTGTATAACCTGAATTTTTTTGCCGCAAAGCCCCTTGTGTTTCATGGTGGCCACAATATTCCCGATAACTTTGGCATAATACATAGCGCATTCAGCTCCACTTCTTATTCTAACAAAAACACCATGCTTACTCTGCTGCAGTCTTGGCTGCTTTCAGGGTATTTTTCAAAAGCATGGCAATGGTCATAGGACCAACCCCTCCGGGTACCGGAGATATATGGCTGACCTTAGGCTCTACCTTTTGAAAGTCAACATCGCCGATCAATGTAGCGCCTTTTTTTTCAAAGTCCTGTTTTCTCCACTCCAAAAGCTCAGGGCTGGCATCCTCTTTGGTGATCCGGTTTATGCCCACATCGATAACCACTGCCCCTTGTTTGACCATATCCTCTTTGATAAGATAAGGTACCCCGGTGGCTACAACGATTATGTCTGCGTTCTGGGTATGCATCTTAAGGTCTTTGGTCTCAATATGGCATATGGTCACAGTAGCCCATTCGTTTAAAAACAGCAGGGTGCAGGGTTTGCCTACGATTTCGCTGTGGCCGACCATGGTCACATTCTTGCCTTTTAGGGTTATATTTTCCCTTTTAAGCATTTCAACAATGCCCGAGGGCGTGGCAGGCACCAAGCAGTCCTGCTGGGCCACCAGCTTGCCCATATTCACCGGATGAAAGCCGTCTACGTCTTTTTCCGGTTTTATGGCCATCAGTACTTTGCCGCTGTCTACCTGCTTGGGCAGGGGCAGCTGCACCAGGATGCCGTGTATATCATCCCGGTTATTCAGTTTATCGATTTCGGCCAAAATTTCTTCCGTGGACACAGTGTCCTCCATATGGATGGTCTCTGAATGTATGCCTACCTGGTTGCATCCCTTTTCCTTATTGGCCACATAAACCTTGGAAGCAGGATTTTCGCCCACCAGGATCACCGCAAGTCCGGGCACCTTATTTTTTTCCTTTTTCATCTGCGCAATTTCCGCTTGTACTTCGTCTTTAATCTGCGCGGATATCTTGGATCCGCTTATTAACTTAGCTATTTTAATCACCTCTTATATATCCGTATATTTAGCATTTTTTTATTTAAAATAAGCCTTTAATATTTCCGTCATCATCGATGTCTACATTGGTGCCTGCAGGAACCTTGGGAAGTCCGGGCATGGTCCGCATCTCGCCCAAAAGCGGGTAGAGGAAACCGGCACCTGCAGAAGCCCTGATGTCCCGTATGGGTACGGTAAACCCGGTAGGTCTTCCTTTTAGACTGGGATCGTGGCTCAAAGACAGATGGGTTTTGGCCATGCAAATCGGCAGGTCGCCGTATCCCTGCTTGGTATAAAGATCAATTTTCTCCTGGGCTGCAGGCAGGAAATTGACTCCGTCGGCCCCGTAGATCTTGGTGGCAATGGTTTCAATCTTCTTGTCAATAGGCCATTCAAGAGGATAGAGGAATTTAAACTCAGAAGGCTTCTGCGCAGCCTTATGCACCGCTTCAGCCAGCTCTGTTCCGCCATCTCCGCCTTCCAGCCATACTTTACTGACCACGGCATCTTCTGCGCCAGCTGCTTTGGCTTTTTCCCTGACTGCTTCAATTTCTTCCTCGCTGTCTGCTTCAAAATGATTGATGGCTACCACCACTGGAACACCGTGCATCTTCATATTTTCAATCATCTTCTCCAGATTCTCGCAGCCTTTGGATACCGCTTCAACATTGGGCGTATTCATCAGTTCCTTGTCCACACCCTGGCCGGGGATAAATTCAAAACCGCCGCCGTGCATTTTCAAGGCCCTTACTGTAGCCACAATCACGGCTGCATCCGGTTTGAGTCCGGAGTATCTGCATTTAATATTTAAAAACTTCTCAGCCCCAATATCTGCACCGAAGCCGCTTTCTGTGACCACATATTCACCCAGTTTAATGGCCATCTGATCTGAAACAATGGAACTGTTTCCGTGGGCAATATTGGCAAAAGGCCCGGCATGAACAAAGCAGGGGGTATGTTCCAATGTCTGCAGGAGATTGGGCTTGATGGCATCTTTGAGAAGTACGGCCATAGCCCCGGCACATTTGAGGTCCTCAGCGGTAACCGGTTTTCCGTCATATGTGGAGCCAACAGTCATTTTGCCCAGCTTCTGCCTGATGTCTTTTAAGCCGGTGGTAAGCGCCAGAATAGCCATTACTTCACTGGCCACGGTAATATCATAACCGGTTTCCCTGGGTATGCCGTTAAGCCTGCCCCCCAGACCGACAACAATATTTCTGAGTGCCCGGTCACTTACATCCACCACCCTGTTTAAGCTGATGCTAAAGGGATCGATGTTGAGGTCATTTCCCTTCATCAGGTGGGTATCCAGAAATGCAGCCAGGAGATTGTGGGCAATGCCCACCGCATGGATGTCCCCGGTAAGATGGAGGTTAAAATCTTCCATGGGCAGCACCTGAGAGTAGCCTCCGCCTGCCGCTCCGCCTTTTATACCAAAAACCGGGCCCAGAGAAGGCTGCCTGATACAGGTAATGGTTTTTTTCCCAATTTTTTCCAGGGCCATGGCCAGGCCAATGGTGGTCACTGTTTTACCTTCACCCAGGGGCGTGGGGGTAATGGCGGTAACATCGATATACTTTCCATCCGGGCGGTCGGCAAGTTTTTCAATTACGGAGAGGTCTACCTTGGCTTTGTAATTGCCGTAAAGCTCGAGGTCATCCTCTTGCAGCCCGGCGTCTTCAGCGATCTCTACAATGTGCTTCATCTCTGCGGCTTGAGCAATTTCTATGTCGCTTTTCAAGTTGGCTCCTTTCGGTCATATTGCATATAATAATGGTTGATGTGCCAAATTATACCTGACTTACTAACTTGTTACAATCTATTTCGCTATCCCATCCAATTTTATTTGGCAGCATATTCCTTTAAAAACTTGGGAACTTCTCCGGCCTCCCTGGGCCCCACTACCACCTTCCACTTGCCATCAAGCTCGTCTTCAAGCTCACCCTGCAGCTGAGCAACATATCCGGGTATAATCAGTTCCCTGTTTTCTGTTTTCTCCTCAATCCCGCTTTTCTTTATATACTGGGCAATAAGTTCAGGAATAAATTTGCCTGCAGCCCAGGCGGTAAGCACCGACTGGCCTTCCACATTCATCACCATAAGCCAGCTGGGGATCTTGCTGTTTTCAATCTCGCCGGAGATGATAAAATAGGTAAGCGAAAAATTGGTGGTAATCATAATCGGCGAATTCGCATCCGGGTTTCCGAAGGCATAGACCTTTTCCTCAGCCTGCATGGGCTGCCGGGGATCGGTATAAATATTCTGCCTGAACACCATAAGCGGATATATATTCTGCGGGCTGGCATTGGACAGGGTAATAATCGAAGCATATTTGGCCACAAATATGGACGCAGCCAAGGTCTCTTTTAGGGGATCCTGGGCCAGCTCATCTGCAAATACAATGGTCGGGTAACCGAAAAGCCGGTTCTTTTTCTTAATGGCTGCAGACCGTAAAGCAATCTGGTTGAAAAAGTCCTGCTTGAGGTCTCTTTGCCCGATATCGATAACCAAATTCTTGATTTTCTGGGCCCGCATCTTTTCTGTAATCTGGGCCACCGCATCAAAATCCTTCCCTTTGACCGCGACCGGGCAACCGGTTTTTTTGGCAATCTCTATAAATTGGTCCACGGTCTCCACAGTGGCTGCATGCAGCAGCGGTTTCCTGTCTTTGAGCGAGACCGCCAGCGCTTCCATAACCGAAGGGTCTTCGCAGACCAAAATCAGCGGCTTCTGGGTAAGGTCTGCCACTGTCTCCACCGCCTCCTTGAATTTCTGGCCGTCTCCAGAGGCATTTTTAATGCAAATCCCTTCTATCTTTAAGACTTGACCTACCCTTTCGTATTCCAGGCTTTCTGCCTGTTTGATCATTTTCTCTATATCCTGTTTGGACATATCATCTTTTATGGTGACTGCAAATGCATTGGGGTTTATAAAGGTCCTTTCATGCCTGAACAGGACATTTTCTTCCCCGACCGTAAAAGCCTGGTCTCCGCTTCCCACCTCTACCTTCAGTATGGGCGGCTGCGAGGCCTCGGAAAGTTCGCTCTTGGCCTCTTCGGATACATCAGGGCATTTTTCCAGCTCCACTTTGCCTGCAGCAAGCTGCATGGCAAAGGCCAGGCAGGTGGGAAAACCGCACTTTTTGCAGTTGGTCTTGGGCAGTTTTTTAAATATCTCCAAACCGCTTAGTGACATCATGTACTCCTTTGCTTTTAATCTTTTCCAATATTTATTGCATCATGGGTTCCATCTCCAGAGCAGGATGGCCTACTTTTTCCATCCACTGCAAAACTTCTTCTTCGGTCTGCGCTTCTTCTTCGGTAGCGATTTTATCCAGGAAGTTTTCCAGTCCCATCTCTTTGGCCCTTTCTTCAATGGCATCCCCGATCTCTTCCTTGAGCTCTTTGGGCATCCATGCCAGTCTTTTTAGCCCCCCATCCGCTTTAATAAACTTTTTGGAGGTGATAAAAAACTTGCTGATGCCGATAAAGCCGGGAGTCTGTATGCCCCCGCCTACCATGCCGGCAATGGTGGAAAACTTCATGCCTGAAGGAGTCATGCCCCCATATTCCCTGTTTACCGCCATCACTCCGTTGGTGGAAGGAAGGATGGTGCAGATGACCTCAAAACAACCGCAGGAAGTCATGGGGTCCACAATCATGGAATAGGCGGAAAATGATTCCAGGTTCTGGTTTGATGCCTTGTAAATATAATCATTGACTCCTTTCCAGACGCCCAGGTTCTCATCCACCGTTTGCCCTTTCTTTATGGGCTGATTGGGTCCTGTGGGGTTGATCTCATTGGCCGCCCTGCAGTCCAGCCAATTGTAGGCGCCGCAAAGGCCGGGCCTTTCCGGAGAGACCACACAAGCATGGTTGGGTGCAAATGACTGGCACAAAGTGCAGGAATAGAAAGTGTCTACTTTTTCATCAGTGAGCGAGCCCATTCTTTCATCTCTGACTTTAAAGATCTTTGACGCCTGCTTGATCAGGGCTTCCACATCTTCGGGGTTGGTATAGATTTTTACCTGGACCTTGTCGATGATATTGCCGAAATCAGCATGCATCTTGGCATGAAGCACGGTTCCGATATGCTTGATTTTGAAACCATTTTTGACCGCATCCTTGGAAAATCGTATCCAGGTTATGTCTCTTTGGCCCATA
>PWYO01000058.1 GCA_003567835.1 Actinomycetota bacterium
ACCCGGTTCAATACTTTCTTAAAAACCGGAGGATAGAAACAATCACCGGAAAAATCCATATACAGGGTTTCGTGTTTTTTTACCAGCTCGATGACCGCATCATAAAAATCAGCTTTTCCCCCGGAATGCACCAGCAATACCTTTAATTTGGGAAAATCTTTTAAAACATGCTCGAAAAGCAAAGGATTGCTGTAGATTTGTTTTGGATTTTCGGTGTAAGGGCTCCAGGTATGGGCAGCCACTACAATATCATGGTTCACCGCATATTCCCATAAAGGATAGTACTGTCTGCTGTCTAGATATGTCTCTGAGCCAACCGACCATATCTTTATCCCGGCAAAATTAATCTTTGACTTATACTTTTCTATGATTTCCAGTGATTTATCCGATTGGTCTGCGCAATAGACCAGCTGCCAATAGATAGACTTTCCAAACTTTTCATTCGCATCCAGGATTTCTTCTATTTGCCCATCCAGGTCACCAAAGATGCCCATGATATGGGAGCAGATGGAAGTCTCTACATGAAATTTCTTTTGAAGATCCATGACCCGGCCATTGCTGTATTTATAGTAAAGTGTATTGGCAGCAACCCCCAGATGCATATGCGCATCGATGATCTTATATTTTTTAATCTCTTCTGAGATGTTTAATTTAGCCAACCTCAATACCCCCTATTATGTTGTTCATGTTTTCATAAGCGATATTTTTCCTGTCTTGTTCGGAAATATCGGCAAGGATGATCCGATTGGTATTAATCTCTATAGGAAGGCCGGGATAATTGGTGCCAAAAATAAGCCTCTCTGAACCGAATTTTTCCACATATCCTTCAATCTGGTCATAAAGAAGCATGCCGCTTACTTCTAGATAAAGGTTTTCAAATCTTTCCAGAAGGGGAAAATAGAACCTGCTAAACATGCATTGCTTCAGGGTGGTTTCTAGAATCAGGGGCAAATCCTTGTTATTCTCGAGGACATCCTCAAGGGTGCCTATGTCAAAATATTTATTTCCGGTAATATCCAGCTGCTTTAAATCCAGCATAATGGGAAATTTGCAGGCAGAAAGCGTTTTCAATATTTTTTTCATATAATAGTCATTTAGGTAAAACAGCTGGCTCTTGGGGAAAAACCGGAAAAGCCTGACCTTGTTGCGGTAGGCATCTTTGATAAAATCATCAAAATGATAGGTAAAATAAACATCCGGGGTAAGCACAAAACCATAATACAAGCCCTCTATGGTTTCCGATAGGCGGGAATTTAACAATTTTTTATTGCCTATGTCCCAATCATAGTCGCGTGCCAGTCTACTGGTAAGCACTGTTTTTGATAGGTTGTTATCATCAAGAATCTTTTTTATGATACAAATTCTTTCTTGTTTTTCCTGGTCAGTGTATAAACTGCTGCTCAGACAATAGCTTTGGGAATCCAGCCAACAATTTGAGTCGAAAAAAAACATTCAGCGCCTCCGTTTGTCAATAAAAACAGTAATTGTTTGCCCGATAAACAAAACTGTTTCTACAATTAAAAATTTCGTTGGTTATTATGATCAATTTGGTTCTTAAACGCCAAAAAACGTACTTTCTACATGCTATCGGCCTTAATTTTCCTCTCCCCTTTTTTAGATACCACAAAGGTGCCCCCAGTAATCAGTTTTACGATCTCATCTATGTCGGTGTCTTTGGCTATTCTCTCACCAACTTTTTTACCCACCCTTAAGACCGCAAATCTGTCCGCAACCATGAATGCATGCTCCAGGTTATGGGTTATGATGATAATAGAGATTCCTTTTTGCTTGCATTTTTTTACAAGGTCCAGTATGTGGCCCACCTCTTTTACGGCTAGAGCTGCTGTAGGCTCATCAAGAATTATGATGTTTTTTCCAAATGCTGCCGCTTTTGCTACCGCCACAGACTGCCTCTGGCCGCCGGAAAGATACTTAACCTGTTCTCTGATATTGGGAATCTTAATCCCCAGTGTGTCCAGGATCTCTTGTGCCTTTTT
The DNA here is from genome assembly GCA_003567835.1 of Actinomycetota bacterium. GTDB lineage: Bacteria > Actinomycetota > Humimicrobiia > Humimicrobiales > Humimicrobiaceae > Halolacustris > Halolacustris primus. The sequence goes on from PWYO01000058.1 coordinate 1,998, forward strand.
TTCCATGAGACGATGTTTTAAAAATTTAAAAGTGCCGCCCAATAAAGATACCTGCTCTTCCCTTCCTAAAAACAGGTTATTGGCCACATTCAAGGTGTCTACCAAGGCAAGGTCCTGATAAACAGTCTCAATGCCCGCCCTTTTGGCTTCCACGGGCGTTGCAAAATCGACCTTTTTGCCGTTCAAGTATATCTCCCCTTTGTTTTGAATCAGAGCACCTGAAATAATTTTAATCAAGGTAGACTTTCCCGCCCCATTGTCTCCAACCAGAGCCAGCACTTCATTCCTGTAAAGGTCAAGGCTTACATCATCAAGCGCCACCAAAGCACCGAATCTTTTGGTTATATTCCTAAGGCTAAGTATTACGTCTTTTTTCATTTTTATTACCTTTCTTTTATTAAAAAGCAATCCCTTTTTTGCACAAAAAAAGCATTACTAATACTTGAAGCCGCCGCCGCGCATCACATTGATAAATACAGCTATTATAATAATGGAACCCCTTACAATCATCTGCCAGAATGTTTGTATGCCTAAAATGGTCATTCCATTCTGTATAACCACTAAAACCATAACCCCCAATATGGTTCCGGTTAATTTTCCACTTCCTCCCGATAAGCTGATCCCTCCTAGAAGAACTGCCGCTATAACATTGAGCAGCGCCGCTTCTCCTACATTTGGCTGAAGAGAGCCTACCTGGGAAAGAAGCAGAAAAGCGCCTATGCCTCCAGTAACCCCGGAGATCATAAGAGCCCCGAAACGGATTTTCCTTAGGCTGATGCCCGCTAGAAAGGAAGCGTTGCTGTTTCCCCCTACCGCAAACAGATACCTTCCGAATTTAGTATGCTTTAATGTAACATGGATGATCAGATAGACCCCCAGCATGATAAAAAAGCTGTAGGGTATGCCCCATAATGATCCCCTGCCTATCGCATAATAGGTCCCCCGGGTGTCCGGGTTCAGAGACAGAGTCCTGGAAGCGGTAAGCATATAGGTAAAGCCCCTAAATACCATTCCAGTTGAGATTGTTCCTATTATGGGATGCACTTTTAATACCGTTACTACAAATCCATTGACCGCACCAAGGATTGCTCCAGAAGCAAGGGCAAAGACCAATACTAAGCCCATATGAACGCCAGCCCTGTCAAGCATGATGCTTGCTGCGCCTACAAGGGCCAGTATCGAATATTGGCTTACATCCAGCATGCCCACGATCAATGCCACTGTGCAACCGGCTGCCATGACGCCCAGGATAGTCATGTAAAGGCCAATATTGGCAAAGTTACCAGTTGTGAAAAAGAAAGGTGAAGTGGAGCTAAAAAGTATGATGAGTGCGGCAAGGGCAATGGTTAAGCTTATTTGGGGGCCCCAATTTTTGTTAAGCTCAGCAATATTCTTTTTAATATCTTCCATATTTTTCCTACTATGTCATATAATTGATAATATTTACCAGATGATGAAAATTTTAGGCTTTTTAATCATCGGCCTTTTAAATTTTCAAACAATTCGTTCTTTTGCTTAATCCCTCTTAATCGGCTTACTCAAAAGCGCCCTTATAAGATAAGACAGTACATTTTGGAAAATAGGATAGTCGGGGTATGCATATTCAGCCTGGATAAATTTTATAAAGACTCATTTTTTAATATTTATACCAATCCAGCCTTCTGCAGCTTAACCTCTTATGCATACCCCAATCATTCTCTTCTGTTTTCGTAGAATAAAACAAACGTTTAAATCATTGAAACAATTATTCTACAGGATAATATTCATCGATATTGTCTGCATGCAATGCGAAATGATCCAAGAATACAAACTTGGGAACGTCTTTTCCTTCAAGTATATCAATGGCCATAGGTATTACCTGTGAACCATATGTCTCAGGGGCATAAGCGACCGAAGATACCCAAACATCACCGCCGCCGCCTCTGAGGTGTTCGTGGAATGGTGTGTCTCCGCCATGGGAGAACAGCAGCACATCATCTTCTCTTCCGGAAAGTTCTACGCCAGCAAATACACCAGCGCCGGTCTCATCATTATGGGTGACTACAAGCACTTTGCTTAGATCAGGATTTGCAGTCAAAAAGTCCGTTATGGTATCCCTGGCATCCAAAGTCTGTTCATCAGCCCCAGCATCAAATACAAACTCCATGTCTTCATCAGGCATATCAAGGTCTGCGGCTTTTTCTTTTAAATAGTCCTTAAAACCTAGCACCCTGTCAAGCACCAGGTCACCGCCGCCGACATAGTAAATGCCCACCAGTGCTTCAACTTCTCCATCCCATCTGTCCTTGATAACGCCTTCAGCATATTCTCCAAGTATCTCGCCAGCTGAATAACCGTCAACGCCAAAATAATAAGCACCTTCATAAACGGTATCCATGGAAATCAGTTCTACGCCTGCTTCCTGGCACATCTCGAGCATGGTTTCCCCTACTTCAGGTATCCAGTTGAAATCAATGACCACATCTGCGCCCTGGTCAATCAAAATCTGGGTATTGGAGATCATCCTGGTTCCGTCCATTTCTGATTCCGTATAAAGCAGTTCAACTCCATGCTCTTCAGCTGCTTCTCTGATACCTTCATGAACTTTATAGCAAAACTCATGGCTGTCAGCAAAATTGTTAAAGCCAATCACCCATGCATCCTCTGCCCGCTCCTCTGCGACAGGCTCATCTACTACTGGTTCATCTACTACCGGCTCATCTACTACCGGTTCATCTACCACCGGTTCATCTACCACCGGCTCATCTACTACAGGCTCATCAATAGCAGGGGCGCAACCGCTGATACCGAACACCGCCAACATAGCAAAAACAACTACTATGCTCACTAAGCCTATGATCACTTTGTTTGATTTCATTTACACGTCTCCTTGGTTTGGTTTTTACAAATTTCCCTACAAAAAATTACTCATCACCTGCCTTTCATGAAAATTTTGTAATATAATATAGTGGTTTGTTGTATTTTTATGAATTTTATAGTACTTTTATGAACTTCTTCATACTATTATAACTATTTTCTTTTGTCAAGCTGGTATATGGATTGATGGTTACTTTTGTGGATAAAAAAACATGAAAGGGTAATGGCTATTCAAATTTGAACAAGCCTGTTGCCTAGATAAACCTTTGCTGGCAAAAAAGCTTGGAAATTTTGAATCATGTAGAGATGGGTACACTAAACATTCATGCTGGATGAGTTCCTTTTGAAAAATTCTTTGTCTCCAAAACATAAATCACCCTTTTAGGCCCCATAAATTTGAACCGTCCCTGACCCCTAATATCAGGATCTAAACTGCTTATATTTTACATTCTAAAGGAGATAGATGGTTAAAAAAACAGTGGGTGTATTGTTCTTTATAAATTCTATACCATTGTTCAAAAATTTTATTGCCAAAAAAAATTCCCGGCCGATACAGTGCTGGCCATCATATCTGATGATTAAAACGTATGAGAACCGCCTATAAGTTAAGTCTGCCATGGTATGGGACCTATTTTGTAAACCTTGGGTTAAAAAAACGATGCAAACCACAGCTTCATTGCTGATTCTATTCGGTTATGATGCTAAAAGCGGCCTTCACACCAGGGTAATGGCAATGCCCATGGCCTGTATCTTCTTAACAATCTCTCTATCCAGGCCCTTATCGGTTATGACGGCATCCATTGCCTCCAGGCCGGCCACATTGATAT
>PWYO01000005.1 GCA_003567835.1 Actinomycetota bacterium
AAATACTGGCAATGCCTGCTATGGTAATGGTAAATATGCTGGTAATGGTTTCTACGATATCCAGCATCTGAGCCTGGTTTTGGACAGTAAAATCGCTTGTTTCCCCAGGCAAAAGGTTGTGTTGTCTGCGCAGTATCTGTTCCACTTCTTCGGTTGCTTCATCCATGACCTCTTCACTTTTGCTCTGAGCCAGTATCATATTGATATAATCCATACCGAAAAGCTTGTTTTGGGCAGTGGTTATGGGAATGGTTATCATATTATCCTGATCCTGGCCAAACTGGTCTGCGCCCACTTCCTGTACCGTGCCTATCACCGTAAAGTTTTGCTGTCCAATCCTTATAACCTCTCCAATAGGATTTCTTCTGCCAAAAAAATCTGATACCACTCTCTGGCCTATTACGGCAACATTGGCGGAATTGGCAACATCGCTTTCGGTATAAAAACGGCCTTCTTCAATTTTAAAGTTGTAGATACCCAGCGCCTCTTCACTTGATGCATAGATGCTAACCGTTGTGCTCGAGCCCATATAGGATACAACCGAAGAGCTTAAAATCACCGGAGCAGCCCCGCTAAGATACTCGGCTTGCCGGTTAAGGACATATGCATCTTCAAGCTTTAACTGGTCCTGGGGTCTTGTGCCCATCATCTGTTCAAAGCCCCGGTCCCTGTCCCGGGCACCAGGAGATACAATAATCAAATTGGAACCGATGTCCTGGATGTTCTGGAGCACCATCTGCTGGGCGCCGGTTCCTATGGAAAGCATGGCCACCACAGCCCCAACCCCGATGATGATGCCCAGCATGGTCAGAAAAGACCGGAGTTTTCCCAAAGCCAGTGACTGGAAGGCCACTTTTATATTCTCAACAAACCGTTTCATGATACATCCTCCAGTTTGGGCAGCGCTTTTAATTTTTCCCGGGCATCAATGGGGCTTTCTACCTGCTGCTGTTTAAAAATTTTCCCGTCTCGTAGGTAGACTATCCGCTGGGTATGCAGGGCAATATCCATTTCATGGGTAACCAAAAGGATGGTTTTCCCCATACGGTTTAAGTCCTGGAAGATGGCCATAATTTCTTCACCGGTAACCGAATCCAGATTGCCTGTGGGTTCATCAGCCAGTATGATGGCGGGGTCATTGGTAAGCGCCCTGGCAATGGCCACCCGCTGTTTTTGGCCTCCAGAGAGCTCATTGGGCTTATGCTTGATCCATTTGGAAAGCCCTACCGCTTCTATGGAATCAAGCACTTTGCTGTGCCTGTTGGCCGCATTGGCCGAATAGATCAGGGGAAGCTCCACATTGCCGTATACATTGGAACGGGAAAGCAGGTTAAAGGTCTGGAATACAAAGCCGATTTTTTTATTACGAATGGCTGCCAGCTGGTTGTCATTTAATCTGCTTACATCGGTATCTTCAAGAAGGTATTTGCCCGAGGTCGGGGTATCCAGGCAGCTGATGATATTCATCAGGGTTGATTTACCTGAACCCGATGGTCCCATTACGGTCACGAATTCTCCTTGTTTTACGGTAAGGTCAACCGCCCGCAGGGCCCTGACCTGGATTTTGCCCAAATGATAGGTTTTGGTTATGCCTTGCATATAAATAATCTCACTCATGTTCAACCTTTGCGGTCACCACCTCGTCCCCCATGTTTAGCCCGGACACTATTTCTACGTATTCAAAGCTAAAAGCGCCGGTTTCTATTTCTGTGGCCAGGATGTCCTCATCCTTTACAATGTCCACATACTGGACACCGTCTTTCTCATAGATTGCCTCTATAAGCACCAGCAGCACATCTTCTGCCTCAATGCTGGAAATGGTCAGATTGGCGGTAAGCCCGTATAGAAAGTCCTGGGAATCATCCGGCTTAACTTTTACTGAATAGGTGACAATGCCCCCCACATGATCCGGGACGGGGGATATTTCCATAACCGTGCCTGTATATTCACGGCCCCGATAGGCATCCAGGGTAAAGCGAACCTCCTGGCCTACCTGAACCCTTACAATATCGGTCTCAGCAATGTCTGAAGATACCACCAATTGGTCGCTTACAATGGAGATTACATTGACGCCGGGGCTGGCCAGCTCTCCAGAAGAGAACATACTGGATAAAACCATACCCTCAAAAGGGGCCACCACTTTGTTTTTGTCCAGATCAAGGCTGGCCATGTCTACGCTGATCCGGGCCAGATTCAGCTGGCTTTCTGCCTGGTTGATGGCTTCTCTTGCCAGCATAATCTGTTTTTGGGCATTCTGGGTTTCAGCAAGGGTGGACCAGTAGGTCATGCCCTGGCTTATATGGGCCTGCTCAAAGCCGGACTCTGCTGAGTGTACCTGGCTGTCAGCCTGGGCCTTGGCCTGCTCATAGGCGGCCTGGGCGCTTTTTAGCTGGGCCTTGGCGGTATCATAGGAAGCTTGCAGGCTGCGGACCTGGGATTTTGCGGCATCATGGGCTGATTCTGCGCCGGCCAGGGCCTGCTCTGCGGAGGTTACTGCAATCTCTGCAAGGATCTCTTCCTGGGGGTCTGCAGCTTCATCCTGCCTTTTTTGGGCATCTGCTAAAGCCTGTTCAGCATCTTCTACCGCTTGGCGGGTATTTTCAACATTTTGTACGGCATCATCAACGGCAACCTGGGCCCCTTCAACCGAGGACCTGGACACATCCACAGAAGTGCGGGCATACTGGTTGGACCTGCCTGCCAGTCTCTGGGCATCCTGAAGGGCAATAAAAGCGGATTCTGTGCTGTGCTGGGCCATTTTTTTGTTGCTTTCTGCCAGCTGGACTGCGATATGGTTATTATCTAGGGCCTGCTGGAAGCTGATCTCTGCCTGGGAAAGCGAACTTTGGGCCAGCATCAGGTTTTCTTCTGCCTGCTCGATATTTAAAACAGTCCTGGCATTGTCTACTTCAAACAACAGCTCTCCGGCTGAAAAGCTTTGCCCTTCTTCTGCGGATAAGAGCACATCGCCTCCGGCCTGCAGGCTGTAGTTTTTGGTCTCCATGGCTTCAATATAGCCCGTAGAAGTAACTGTATGTGCGATATCCCCTTTTCTTGCTGTAAAAGTCTCCAAGCGCTCATCGGGTTCTTGGCAGGAAACCAGCAACAGGGAAAGGATTGCAACAGCCAGAAGCGTCCCTATAATTTTTTTGCTGTAGGTTATGTTCATTTTTCTATTTCATCCTTTTTTTCAAACATGTCATTATATAGTTTTTTAAAAATGGCGATGCATTCTGACATCTGTTCCTGTAATACAGCCTTAAGCAGGTTGTGCTCTCTTCTACCCCTTTCGGTAATGGTATAGATTCTTCTGGGATGCTCTTTTTTTAGGCTCCACCGTGCTTTTACAAATTTTGCTTCTTCCAGCTCCTTAAGCAGGGGATAGATGGAACCAGGATTGGAGCTCCAGGAATTATTGGTCCTACGCTCAATCTCAGCCATCAGTTCACTGCCAAACATCTCCTTTAGGCTAAGCAGGTGAAGGGTCAGCAGAGGCAAAAGTCCGCTGCGGGTTAAAACCATATTAACAAAAGGATTGATATCCGGACTTTCTACCCAGGGCTGAAAACTGCGCTTGCCGAACATCCAATGTTTTTTGATATCCTTGTAAATCTCTTCGGCAAACTTTACAGGATCCTTCAGCTCGGATTCAATCCTGCTTTTGATAAAATTTTTTATTTCCTTTTCAATGGGTAGTTCTTTGGAGACCATTTCGATATATATTGAATTCGATAATAATAGACAATTATATTCCTTGGGCTGTCAAAGTCAAGCAGCTTATAATCAAACAGGATAAAAATGCGGCATAGATATTTCTTGGTTTTCGAATATGCTATAATACGCTAAAATAAGATTGTTTTGTTGCAAATGACAATTTTCATTATGGGTAAAGGAGTGCAAGAATGAGTGATTGGACCACCATCATCGATGTTTATGCAAGGGAAATACTGGATTCAAGAGGTAATCCCACCGTGGAAGTGGAAACCATACTGGATTGCGGGGTCATAGGCAGGGCGGCTGTACCTTCAGGTGCTTCCACCGGCCAGTTTGAAGCAGTTGAGCTCAGAGATCAGGACAAAAAGCGGTATCTGGGCAAAGGGGTGCTTAAGGCGGTGGAGAATGTCAATAATATAATCGGTCCAGAACTTGAAAACATGGATGCTATTTTTCAAAGAGAAATAGACCAGCTGCTCATTGATCTGGACGGAAGCGAAAACAAGTCCAAACTGGGGGCCAATGCCATGCTGGGTGTATCACTTTCAGTAGCCAAAGCTGCTGCCATGGCCATGGATCTGCCCCTTTACCAATATATCGGCGGGGTAAATGCCCACACCCTCCCCGCTCCGATGATGAATATCCTGAATGGGGGAGAGCATGCAGACAATAGCGTAGACCTGCAGGAGTTTATGATTATGCCCCTGGGGGCAAAATCATTCAAGCAGGCTCTGCAAATGGGGGCAGAGGTTTTCCATGCCCTTAAAGCCGTGCTGGGCAAAAACGGGCTGTCCACTGCAGTAGGCGATGAAGGCGGATTTGCGCCGGACCTCAAGACCAATGAGGATGCTATCAAGTACATCATAACTGCTATAGAGCAGGCTGGCTATAAGCCTGGAGAAGAAATTTTTATTGCCCTTGACCCTGCTGCCACTGAATTTTACAAACAGGGAAAATACCATCTTGAAGGGGAGGGCAAAGTGCTAAGTTCCCCACAGATGGTCCAGTACTATCAGGAATTGGTGGAAAAATACCCCATCATTTCCATTGAAGATGGAATGGCCGAAGAAGACTGGGACGGCTTCAAACAAATGACCGAACAATTGGGCAAGAAAGTCCAAATTGTGGGAGACGATCTTTTTGTCACCAACACGGTCAGGCTTGGAAAGGGAATTGCTATGGGCGTGGCCAATTCCATACTGGTGAAGGTCAACCAGATTGGAACCTTGTCTGAAACCCTGGATGCCATTGAGATGGCCAAAACTGCAAGCTATAGCGCAGTGGTCTCCCACCGTTCAGGGGAAACCGAGGATACCACCATTTCTGATATCGTGGTGGCCACCAATGCAGGCCAGATCAAAACCGGGGCACCATCCAGGACGGACAGGGTCTGCAAATACAATCAGCTTTTAAGGATTGAAGAAGAGCTCGGAGACCAAGCAAAATTTTTGGGACTGGATGCATTCTACAATATTGTTACATAACTGTTAGGGGCATGGCCGCCAAAAGGCCATGCCCCTGCTAATTTCCAGGTGTTTGAAAGCGGGCCAGTTGTTATATATAGTGGATTCAATATAAGCTATCTTCTTTGATCATGGGTCAGAACAAGAAACAATTAACCATTAAGGATATTGCCAAAATAGCGGGTGTATCAACCGCCACTATTTCCAATGCCCTATCCGGGAAACGGCACGTAAAAGAAGAAACCAAGAAGAAGATATTGGAGACGGTGGATAAATACAGTTATGTCCCCAATATCATTGCTCGGGGACTGGTTAAAAAAAAGACTGGAATCATTGGCATTATTCTGCCTGATATTAACAATCCGTTCTATGCGGAAGTGGTTCAGGGCATTGATGAAGAAGCCAAAAAAAGGGACTATCTTACGGTAGTGGTCAGCACCTATTATGATGATGAGGTGGAGATT
>PWYO01000071.1 GCA_003567835.1 Actinomycetota bacterium
AGGGTCATAAGAGCCGGGGCAAATTGCAGTTTTTTCCATAAAGCCCTTTCTTTAAGGTGTTAAATAAGAGACCTTCTTGTCTCCAAAAGAAGATTCTTTTACTATATTAAACTTTTTTGTTGCAAAATCTAACCTTTTTTTAAAGAAATACTGGTAAATAATCAATGTCTGGCTGTGGGTTATTTTCTTTTGGGCCAGTATATAAAAGATTTTTTCCATCACACGATCGGCAATCCGGTAAGGAGGGTCTAGAAAAATCATATCCCAGCACAGGTCTTTGCATGTTTTAAGGAAATGAACCGCATCTGCCCTTATGATTGTATATTGGCTGCTGTCGATAGGTAAAACATGCATATTGCTTTTTATCAGTTGAATCGCTTGAAGGCTGCGGTCAATAAAATAGACCAAACCGGCACCCCGGCTTAAAGCTTCCAATCCCAGCGATCCGCTTCCTGCAAATAAATCCAGCACGTTTTTTTCCTCTATTTGGCCGCCGATGCTGCTAAAAATGCTCTCTTTTACCCGATCTTGCGTGGGCCTTATATCCAGGCTTGCAGGGATTTTCAATTTTCTTCCTTTAAATCTTCCAGATATGACCCTGATTTTTTACCCCCTGTTTATCATTCAATAGAAAATATATAAGGATACAAGGGCTGGCCGCCATTCTGAAATTCTATATCCAGGTCGGGAAAATACTTCTCGATTCTTTCCTTTATCTGTTCTTTTTCTTCTTTTTTGCTGTCTTTTCCCGCATAAAAAGTAACCACTTCTTCATCACCTTCAACCATATCCCTTACCAGATCCAGGGTAGCGTCGATCACATTGTCTGAGATTACTTTGACCTTTCCGTCATATAAACCAATATACTGCCCTTTTTTAATCTCTCCCACCACCAGGTTTGCATCCCGGACTGCTGCAGTAACTTCTCCGCTTTTTATGGAATGGATGGCTTCATCCATATTATGGAGATTTTCATCAAGGGCACTGTCAGGATTGTAATTGAGCAATGCCGCAATTCCCTGCACAATAGTCTGGGTGGGCACAACCGACAAATTTTTTTTCACAATCCTTTTTGCCTGCTTTGCGGTAGGAATAATATTTTTATTATTGGGCAGGATAATGATGTGGTCTGCCTGTATTTCATTCATGGTCTTTACCATGTCATAAGTGGAAGGATTCATGGTCTGGCCCCCTTTTATCACATGATCCACGCCGATACTCTTAAAGATCTGGGTAAGCCCATCCCCATTGGCCACAGCCACAATGCAGGGCTTTTCAGGTTTCTTTTCTTCAACCGGCTTTTCACCAATTTTTGCCTGCTGGCTTTGCTCCACCATATTATTGATCTGAATATCATGTAGGGTGCCTTCCCGCAAGGACCTTTGCAGCACCTTGTGGGGATGGTTGGTATGAACATGTATTTTTACCAGTTTGGGGCTTCCTACCACCATGGCGCTGTCCCCATAGCCTTCCATTGTATCTTTGAGTCTATCAACATTGATATCCTCGCCTTTTACGATTAGTTCTGTGCAATAGGTGTATTTGATATCTGAGGAGACATTCTGGTTATCCGTATTCCGTCGGCTGGATTCTATGGTACGGCTATCATGTTTTTTTTCACCCCTGTTGGGAACTTTCTCTTTTTTTTCTCCTACAGCCAGTGTTTCCTGCATAAACCCAAGCTCCTGAAACGCTATTTTGAGACCCTGTAGGATAACCAGCAAACCTTTGGAGCCTGCATCCACTACATCCGCCTGTTTGAGCACAGGCAGCAAATAGGTGGTCCTGGTCACGGATTTTTCAGTCTCTTCTATAATCCGGTCCATCAGAGCAGCAAGTTCAACCTGTTGGCTGTGACCATTGACCATTTCTTCTACAAGCTGGCTAATATCCTTAATGGTGGTCAGCATGGTACCTTCGGTGGGGTTCTGTACAGAACTGTAAGCCATTTCTGTGGCTAAGGCCAAGGCCTCATTCAGGGCATTTAAGTCCAGATTTTCACGTTCCATGATCCTGTCAAGAAAACCTTTAAAAATCTGAGACAATATGACCCCTGAATTCCCTCTGGCTCCCATCAGAGCCCCAAAAGAAATGGTTTCTGAGATATTTTTTACATTAAAGTCGTTCAGATTATGCACTTCTTCATGAATTGATTTTAAAGTAAGCAGCATATTGGTTCCTGTGTCCCCGTCAGGCACGGGGAAAACATTCAAATTGTTGATGTCCTCCTCCGATTGCTTGAAAGTCTCCAATATGGTATCCAATGTCTTGTGGACTGCGTTCTTCTCCAGTTTTTTAAACATCAAATTTCATCCTTACTTGTTTTTTATCAAAATACGCAGATAATTTAATACATAAGTATACAATAATAATGCAATATGTTCACTATCCGCAATGATATTGACTCATTTAGAAAAAAATAGTTTCTTATAAAAAATTGAATTGGTTTATCTTGATAATTTAAAAATATAGTGTTATATTTCTAGCTGTTAAAAATATTGACCATTTTTTCACACAGGGAGATCATAGATGTCTAGCAAATGCTTTGTATGCGGGAAAGGCGCCATGGTTGGAAATCATGTGAGCCATTCCCATAAAAAAACAAAAAGGGTTTTTAAACCCAATATACATAAGATTAAGGCTGAAATCGGGGGCAAGGTAAAAAAAATCAACATATGCTCCCGGTGTTTTCGTGCCAATAAAGTCAAAAAGGTTGTCTAAGTCTAATCTTTTTTTAAGGTACAGGCAAAACCCCCTTCGCTGTCGAAATAGTAAGGTTTTATTTCCAGGTATTTTCGGTCAGTGAATTTTTTCAAATCCCTATGGATGGACCCGCAGACGGAAAAATCCGGGTACGCTCTTAAAAAAGCTTGTATAAGCTGCTGGTTTTCTATAGGAGAAAGCGTGCAGGTATAATAGGTTAATTTGCCTCCGGATTTCAAAAAGTGTCTGGCTCTTGCCAAAATCTGCATAGATTCTGCTGCCAGTCTTGCCAAATCTTGTTTTTTTCTATTGTATTTTACATCCGGATTTTTTGAAATGGTGCCCAGTGCGCTGCAAGGGGCATCAACAAATATCCGGTCAAACCGCATGCCTTGATCCAGGGCTCCGAGCTTGGCGGCATCATCGCACAGGATATCAACCGGGCCGGCATCTATTTTTCGAAAGTGCTTTTTCATCTCCTCCACTTTCTTTTTGCTTATGTCTACGGAAACGATTGTTCCCTTCCTTTCCATCAAGGCATTGGCCAGCAAAGCCTTGCCTCCAGGGGCTGCACATAAATCCAATACTGAATCGCCCGGCTGCGGCTGTAAAAAATACTTTACAGCAATCTGAGAGGACAGGTCTTGAATGTTTAGCTTCCCTTCCTGGAGCCACGGGCAGCACGCCATCTCTTTTAGGGAAGAAACCTTAAAATTTGAAACCGCCAGGGCCGGCGGCAGTTCAGCGGATTCGGCTTCTTCTAAATTTAGCATTCCTGCCGCCTTAGAGCGGTTCATGCAAGGTTCATTGATCCGGATAAACAGAAAAGGGTTTCTGTTTAGTGTTGTGCACAATTTCTCTGTTTCTTTTATTCCGTAACAGTCCAGCCAATAGGATGTCAGCCATAGCGGATAAGAGTAAGCCAAACTGAATCTTTTTTCCGGTTTCAATTTCAGCGCATCAATCCTGCTAAAAAAAACCTGGTAAAGATTTTCAATTTTGCTCATTCTGCGCAAAACGGCATTAACAAAATTGGCTGTTTTGGGGTGGGAGAGCGTTTTGGCCATCTCTACAGCCTGGTCCACAATGGAATAGGCGGGTACTTTTTGCATAAACATGAGCTGGTAGGCGGCCATCCTTAATAGAATCAGCACCGTTGGGTCCATTTTTTCCAGCTTGCGCTTGCAAAACTGGGATAGGCCGAAGTCTAAAAAAAGCAAATATTTGATGGTTCCTTTGGTCAGATTATAAATAAAATTCCGCTTGATTCTAGGCATTGAATCATCAAGATGGGCATTGATCACCGTTTTTAAAGGTTGTTTTGTCTCCAGGTATGCAGCGATGATTTGATAGGCAGTAAGCCGGTCATTTCCTTGCTTCAAACCGGTCTCCGGGTTGTAGCTGGTATCCATGCAAAAAAGCAATGGCCTCTTGCGGCTTTTTGCCTTCCGGCTGTAATTTCTGCACAAGCAGTGCGCTATTGTTTCCGCATTGTATAAAAAAACCTTTTTGCTTGTCTATGCTGGTCACACTTCCCGGCTTCAGCTGCTGGGTGCTAGAAACAGCACTGGCTTTTAAAAATTTAACCCTTTTATGCTTATAGAAGGAAAAACATCCCGGCCGGGAACTGTAAGCCCTGATTTTATTGGCAATCTCTTCTGCCTTCTCATCCCAGTTTATGGTCAAATCTTGCTTTTGGAGGTGCTTGGTATAGGTCGCTTTTGTTTCATCCTGGGCAAACAATTCTATATTATGATCTTCAATCTGGGCCAGGGTGGTCTCAAGCAGCGCACTGCCGAATTTGACCATTTTTTCCTTTAGCCGGTCGCAGTCATCCTCCGGGTGTATGGCAAATTTGGTTTGGCTGTAAAGAGGCCCTGCATCCATCTGCGGATTAATTTTCATAATGGATACCCCGGTTTCTTTCTCCCCCATCTTTAAGGCCGTAGAAATGGGTGTCGGTCCCCGGTATTTAGGCAAAAGGGATGGGTGGACATTGATGCAATTGCCGGAGAATATTTTTATAAATTCAGGAGGAAGCATGATACCCAATGAAACCACCACTGCCGCGTCCAGGTCTTCGATGCGCAAAGACCGCATGGTTTTTTGATCCATTTTGCTTGTTTCCAATACCCGTATCCCCAATTCCAGGGCTTTGGCCTTGACGGGATTGTGCTGCATTTTTTTACCTCTTCCCCGGGGCGCATCGGGATTGGTGACCACCAGGGGGATGTTATGCGTGGAACAATAAAGGGAATCCAAAAAGGGAACTGAAAAAGAGGATGCACCTAAAAAAAGAAGATTCATTTTCGCAAGTCCTCCTCTGATTCCAGCTGGCTGTATTCCAGCATCAACTGTCTTTTTGTTTTTTTGTCAACCCGGTCAATAAACAGCAAACCATCCAAATGGTCGACTTCATGCTGCAAAATCCTGGCCATCATTTCCTCTGCCTCCATCTCTATTTTACTCCCATCCATTTTTAATGCCTTCAGCAATACTTTTTTAGGCCTATTGACTTCCGTCCGCAGGTTGGGCAAGCTCAGGCATCCCTCTTCTTGCATCTGGCTGCTGGACTCCAGTATTTCCAGCTCAGGATTGATGTATGCCTCAAATGTACCATCATAGTTTACCACAATCACTCTTTTGGAGACACCGATTTGTGGTGCAGCCAGGCCTACGCCGGGCTGATATCCAGCATGGATCGAATCCTGCATGTCTTTTATCAAGCTTTGTATGTTTTCATCTATTTTTTTGACAGGGCTGCTTTTTTCCCGCAATACGGGATCTCCAAGCACCCTTATTTTTTTTAAAGCCATAACCTTCCTTCCAATTAAAGAATCCAGGATGGGTCGACATCTATTATAACCTTATTTTGTTCCTGTTTGCCAAAATTTTTTATGGTTTTTTTTAACCTGGCCAGGATTC
>PWYO01000205.1 GCA_003567835.1 Actinomycetota bacterium
CATAACCCGGATCCTGGATGGCAGGCATTCCAGATTCTGAAACCAGTGCAATATCCGTTCCTTGCTCCAGGTAACCAAATATCTTTTCTTTTTTAGTGGTACCGCTAAAATCATGATAGCTTATCATCTTTTTGGCGCCGATATGATAGCGGGAAAGAAGTTTTTTGGTGGTTCTGGTATCCTCGGCAGCGATCAGGTTCACTTTTTTCAAGGTTTCAATAAGCCGAAAGCTTGCATCATCAAGATTGCCTATAGGCGTGGCGCATACAAACAATGTGCCTCTGCCTTTTTTGGGATGATCTGGGGTCATGTGTTTAATATATGGTTATGTTTGTAAAGCCCCTATACAAAAGTTCAGCGATATAGCCATAGGCCAGCCAAAAAGGGAGATAGGTCACTTTAACCACTCCCTTTATGGCCCACCTGGATTTATATTCCCAAGGACATTTTCCTATAATCAGCTTCAAAAAATACCCATAGCAGAATTCAGCAGCAAAAATGACCACCATATATATCAAGCCACGCAGCAGGAAATGTATGGGCCGTAAGAAATAATATAGAGGTCCTATAATGAGTCCCAAGCTTCCATATATGGGAAACATCCACAAATAAGATCTGCCTTTTAAGCTTCGATCTCTATATCGAATAAAATCATGGATCGAGGTAAAAAATACTTCGATTCCAACCCCAAAAAAACTATATATAAAGAAAAGAAGCAAATATTTCATTACTTAATTTCTTTAAACATGCTCTTGGGCCTTCCACAAATGGGGCATTGGTCAGGTGCATCACCCTCCACTGTATTGCCGCAGAACTGACATACAAATATATCCACTTCCTGGGTATTATCCAGATTATCCAGATATTTTTTATACAGTTTGGCATGAACCTGCTCAACCTTATTGGCATAATTGAAACTGTCTTTGGCTTCTTTTTCATTTTCCTGTTCTGCTGTTTCAATCATGTTGGGATACATGCTTTCAAATTCATAAGTTTCTCCGCCCAAGGCTTCCTTCAGGTTTTCTTCGGTGGATTTAATTCCCCCCATTACTCTAAAATGGCTGTGGGCATGCACCGTTTCTGCATCAGCAGCAGCTCTGAATAGTTTGGCCTGCTGCTTATACCCTTCCTTTTCTGCCTTTTGGGCGAAAGCAAGATACTTTCTGTTTGCCTGTGATTCTCCTGCAAATGCATCTTTTAAGTTTTGCAGCGTCTTTTCACTTACCATAGTTTCCTCCTGGTTTGTTTTGGAAGTATTATATATGATTAATAGCATCAACACTACTAATTAATTGTACAGAAAAAAAAGTTAACCGTCCAATACCCACCCGGCAAATGGTTTTCCATTTTTTTCTGTTTGCTGTCAACCGTCTCCTGGATGTTTCTTGGAAGCCGTAACTATTTTTTCTCTGTGGTTATAGAAAACATTTTGCAACCGTTTCAGTGACGACCATGATAAGCAATTCTTTGGACACTACATGCATAAGCATGGCATTTCTAAAATCTTATTTACGCCAGCATTGATGAAAAGAATGTTTTTGCTGTACAATAACTTTATGAGAAAAATCAATAATTTTAGGTACTTCAGAAGAATCATCATTCCCTTGCTTGTGCTCATATTCTTATATTTTGTTGGTAGTTTGGGCTATATGTTTATCGAAGGCATGGAACCGCTGGACGCTTTGTTTATGACCACCATTACCATCACCACTGTGGGTTACGGGGTTATAGGAAGGCTTTCCGATGCAGGCATCATATTTACCATTTTTTTTATCATTATAGGCACCGGCCTGGCTGCCTATATTTTAATCAGCGTAGCTGACTATATTTTATCAGAATTCCTCCTGGGGAGGATGGAGACAAGAAGGATCAAAAAAATGATTGCCAGATTAAAAAAACATTATATTATTTGTGGACTGGGGCGTGTCGGACTGGAAATCGCCAATGAACTTACCCATAATAAAGCAAAATTTATTGTAATCGACACTGCCGATGAACCTATAGAAACCTGCAAGGAAAACAACTGGCTCTACATACAAGGGAATGCTTCAGATGATGACATACTGCTTGAGGCAGGTATCCAAAAAGCAAAAAGCCTTTTTGCCGCACTGGATACAGATACAGATAATGTGTATATCACCCTTAGTGCTAAATCTCTTAATCCCGATATATTTGTTGTGGCCCGGGCAACCGCACAGGAAACCATAAGCAAACTTGAAAAAGCCGGGGCAGACAGGGTTCTCTCTCCACAGGTATTGGGAGGCCGAAGGATGGCAGCCATGGCATTGCAGCCTTTGGTTACCGATTTTTTAGACACCATCATGGGCACCCAAAACATAGAGGTCAGGCTGCTGGAAATAAAGATACGCAAAGGCAGCAAACTGGAGGGAAAGACCATCAAGGAAGCCAGCGGCAAGTATGAGCTTGGTGCACTGATCATCTCTGTTATAGAGGCAGACCAAAAAACAACCTACAATCAGCCGGCTGCAGATACCCTGCTCGCAGCAGGACAAGTTCTCATCGCCATAGGTACCAAAGAGCAAATCCAGATGCTCTCCAACTTGGCCACCTCTGGCTGAAGAAACAAATACCCATTCAGCTGGCTAACCCCTGTAAAAAGCTACTAAACACCGCTCCAAAAAAGGTAATTTGCTAAATGAGGAACTTATTTTTGGAGACTGAAATTTTCCAAGACCAAGATTGTAACATTCTCTTGCCTTATCTGACCGTCCCCTTCTGCAGAAGCCAAACTTGGCTGCAAAAAAGAGCTGTCTTTTGGTGGCAATGAAAATAAAGGTCTCATTTTATTGAAATTCCCGGCTTAGAAGGAAAAAGGAATGGTGGCGAGACGCAGAATCGAACTGCGGACACATAGATTTTCAGTCTACTGCTCTACCAACTGAGCTATCTCGCCACTTGAATAAAAAAATGGCGGAGCTGACGGGATTCGAACCCGCGATCTCATGCGTGACAGGCATGTGTCCTAAACCACTAGACGACAGCTCCGCGCTTCTTTTCCATGGTGGGCGATGCAGGGTTTGAACCTGCGACCCCCTGCTTGTAAGGCAGGTGCTCTCCCAGCTGAGCTAATCGCCCATGGCAGCCCGTAGGAGAATCGAACTCCTGTTCCAAGATTGAAAATCTTGTGTCCTAGTCCACTAGACGAACGGGCCACAGTTTCCCCAAGCTTGGTGAGCCGTGAAGGAATCGAACCTTCGACACCCGGATTAAAAGTCCGGTGCTCTACCAACTGAGCTAACGGCCCAATTTTACCCAACAGCATTGAAAAATCTATTTCATTTTTCAAACACCACGTAATAAATCCATTAGCGATGGTAAATATTACTATAGTAAAATATCATTGTCAACAGTATTAACTTTCTTTTTTGTCTTTTAGCCTATGGGAGACTTCCCCTACTCTTTCTTTGCTTTTCTCCAGAATCCCTTCACCAATCACTCTTGCTTCCAGTAAAGTAAACTTGCCTTTATCCAGGAAATCCTTGAGCTTGATCAAAAGCGTCTTCCTGGATTTTGCCCCTGACTGTGGCGCCATAAGCAACCCTAGCATAAACCCTACTGAAAGAGATAATACAATCAAAAATGCGATATCCCTGATCATTCTATTGTGATGTCCTTTTTTTGATACCATAATTCTATACCTTTATTGATTCTTGGCTTTTCTTTATTATAAGGCATTTATGACTGAGATAAAACCATCCCATACTAAGCAGTCAAGCAGGCTATGACTTCTGCCCAGCCCCGGTTCATGGTGTGGCTGGTAATATAAATATTATCATACTTGCCCAATTCTCTTAAAAAACCGGGTTCTTGTTTCAAGCTGCCCCCCATTAAAAAGAAGTACCCTACCTCCCTTGCCATGGAAATATCGGTAATCGAATCACCAAGGGCAATGCATTGGTTTTTTGAAACCCCCCTTATTTCCCGATCCAGAGCAATTGCTTGGGCCTTGTCTACGCCTTTGGGCATTAAATTGTAAATATAAAGATTTTTTACATCAAGGTCTAGGTTTACCAATGCAGATTTTCCGTTTTCTACCAGGCACAGTCCGCCAAACCCTTTTTCTTTGAGCAATTGATTGGCCTTGCTAAGATCGATTTCTCCAAAAAATAGGGCATTATAGCTTCTATACTGGCTCCATTCTACCTTTCCTTCAATTTTTTTAGGGAAAGCTTGTTTCAATATATGGATGATGCTGGCAAGGTCTTTTCCCCCATGGGTGATGGCATAATCTATTTTTTTTGCATCAAAGGTTACCCTTACATCTTTTCCTAAATCATACACAAGCTCGCATCCCAGTTCGGCTATATAATTTTTTAGCCCTAACATTTGAGCATTATATCGAAGCTGGGTTTTATTCCTTCCCGAAACCAGAACCATATCTATATTTTTTTCTCCGATTTTTTTGATGCATTCGACTCCCTCCAAAAAATAGCGGCCGTGTCCATCTTTTATCAGACACCCTTGGTCATTTAAAAGAGTGCCGTCAAGATCGGTATAGATAATCTTAAGGGGGGCCAGACCATTTTTGATCTTTTGCATAAAATGCTTAAACTGTTTTACTTCTGCCATATTTCCCACCTAGCTGTGTTTTAATCTTCTGTCATTATAAAGCCCTGGATTTCCTAGTCAAACTTTAAAGGATTAGTATTTATTCTGGTTTCAATGTTAGAATAATGGATAGAGAGGAGTGAAATAGGGTTGGCAGAAAAACTTATTGCTGAAATTGCTTTTGAGTGGGGAGACTTTATTAGTAATTTTCTCTTACCCGGTTTTCTAGCGGTTATTTTTGGCGGAATCATAGGGTTCCAGAGAGAAAAAACCGACCGGCCTGCAGGGATGCGGACACATTCCCTGGTTTGCCTGGGCTCCACTGCATTTACCTTGGTTTCCTATTTGGGCTTTTTCTCTTTTGCCTCCACCGATTATGCCCGTGTCGCTGCAGGCGTGGTGACAGGTATTGGCTTTATAGGTGCCGGGGCCATATTCCGAAGGGGCCCCCTGGTAAAAGGAGTGACCACCGCAGCCAGCATATGGATTGTGGCCGCCATCGGCATGGCCCTGGGTGTAAAACTGTATTATCTGGCCCTGTTGGTCACCGTATTGGGCTATATCATATTGACTGCGGTAAAATACTTTGAAGACCGGTTTATAAGCCCTCCCACCTATTCCATCAAGATCACCGCAGATGATACCCTGACTGATTTTAAGAAAATGGATGAAATCTTAACCCAGCTGGCGGTTATAAGAACTAGGATTTGCAGGACAGGTGATGAAAAAACCCTGGATCTCCTGATAAACGTACAGAGCAGAAATCCCGATTTTGCCCTCATAGCAGCCAAGAAGCTGAAACAAATAAAACATATCAAAACCATTGAAATCAGCCAATTTTAACCCATGTCTAAATTAACCAAAGTAAGAATAATTTCTGTAAGATATATCCGAAAACTGGTTGAAAAATTTTTTGCAGACGGCAGCATCATGCTGAGCTCATCCATTGCCTATTACTTTTTATTCTCCATTTTCCCCCTGATGCTTATCCTGATCTCCATCAGCGGTTTTTTAGTGGACTCTCTGAACTTAAGCGTCCCTATACTGGA
>PWYO01000067.1 GCA_003567835.1 Actinomycetota bacterium
ACGCAGACTTCAGCTCTCCATTGAGGTTTGTATTGATATTGCCTCTCATATTGCTGCTGGGCAAAAGCTTCCGATAACTTCCTGTTATTGGGGAAACATAAAATTATTGATAAATGACTTGCGCATAAGCTAGCCAAAGCAGTTGGTTTATCACTATTATACGCAAGATCTAGAGGATCTTCGCAAATTTGCGCAGCAGGTAGCTGTAAGATTTCTCTGATGGCCAGTCATTGCTTAGCGCGAAAATGTTTGCCTGCGCGTTCCCTTTATGGGTATGAGGAGAATATTTAAAGGTCATATATGGTCTTCTTTTATAGTCAATCCCCTGCATCTGAAGGCGGGCAATAGGTCCCCTTTTTTGGGATGGTTACCCAGGCTTTGGATACTATTCTGGGCTTTTTTATGGTCACATTTGTTATTCTCATGTATAGCCCAGCATCATAGGGCCAAAGCTTGCCTACTAATAAAACTGGATTCATTAGATTGCAAGCTTCTCTGTCATTGTCCATAACTGGTCCATTCGATGCTTTACTATTGCTGCCCGTTAAGGTATTCTATACAAAAATATGGAAATAAAAAAAATACATTTTAAATCAGGACTTTTGGCCAACAAACTAGAGGCAAAAGATCTTTTCTGCCATATATGGGATTGGGAAGAATTGCCTAAAAAGCTGAAAGAGCTGCTTGCCAAAGACAAGCCTTGGGAACTTTCCGGAAGCTATGGTCATCCCTCAGCCGCAGAACCTATACAGTACCATCATATTTCTTTTATAGGCGAACATAAGACTGCAGATCTAGAATTTTTTAATTTGTCTGTTGTTTATTTTCAAACAAAAGAAACCGAAGAGCTCCAAAGAATATTCCGCTGCCTGGTAAGATTTGATGATATTAAAGGGGCTTGAAGCATACAATCATTCTGGCTATACCCATTCACAAAGGGCAAACCTTGACCATGGTGCATCTGTTAACCTACATGTATACCACCGTATGAATTGAAAGCGAGTCCACCTTAGACCAAGAGGCCCCCTATGTGAGAGATACAATAATAATATACATGGAGGGCAAGAAAACGGAGTGATCGGCTTGTTAGACAAAAAAAGATATAAATATCTTACTACAATGAAGGAAAATCACAAAGAAAGATCGCAAGAGGGTAAAGGTATAAGCAGGACAACAGTCAAAAACTACATCCATGCGTATGAACAGAAAAAACAGGCGCTTATGCCACCTGGAAAGGTAGACCAGGAGAAGCTTATTCCGGAGATTGTATCACGCTTTAATATGAAAGAACTTTTGGTGTGTATATAGCAAATAAGCGGGAAACGGATGTAGACAGATGCCCAGCAAATCCATTCTGCCACAGGCCTTCTCCAAAAAGAAGAAAGATCGGCTGGAGGCCAGCGGGATGCATTTCGCTCGGTATTTCGATAGGCGGTATACTGGGGCAGAAGCTTTTCCATTTTTATCCGCATTGTTAGATTTTAAACGTTGTGCAGGAGGGACCTTCCTGGCTGGAAGGTAACCCGGCTCCCTTGCTTTTACTGTGCAGCCTTCTTGAGCCTATGGGCTTGATGGTAGATATCCTGGCTTCTTTACATTCAAATGGACTTAATATTCTTATATTTTTGCCATAAAAAAATAATGGCAAAGAACAGACCCCCTAAAAACCAGGGGATACCCACACTGCGAAAAGAAGCGATCAAAGAGGTTCGATCCGCAATAAACCCAAACAAAATGGGGGAGACTGCTACGGCTATGGTTTCTAAAGCGATACCAAAGCCAAAAAACTTGCCCCTTTGTTCGTGTTTGATGCCTTCTGCAATCCAGCGATTATGCGGTGGGAAAAAACCGATAAAGCATATGCCCAGGATCATGATCAGCAGGATGCCCAATGATAGCGGAATGCTCTGGGTGATAAGGAGCATCAAAATTGCGGGTATAAAGGTGCTAACCGTTACCAGTCCAATATGATTAAGCCTATCTGCCAGGTGTCCGAAGAACAGTGCCCCTATGAGACCACCAAGAAAAAACACAGCATATACAAGGGTTCCTATGCTGGGCCTTAAGTGCCATATTTCCAAAATGTAAGTGGGTAAAAATGCTAAGACTGCGCCAGCGGCAAGACCCCGAATGGTGCGACCCACAAAAAACAAAATTAATATTTGCACCGGGGTAGGGCGTCCTACTGTCTGGGACTGCTCCCCTTGGTTATGGAGCCTAATTTTGCTTAGAAAAGCATAGGCTAGCAAAAACCCCGGCAATGCGAGTAGTGCAGTGGTCCATCTCCATCCCCAGCTGTTAATCAATAATGAAATCACAACGGTGGCAAAAATAGTTCCAGCTGCTCCGCCACCTTCAAAAACACCCATGGAAAACCCCGGCTTTTTTGTGCTAAAAGATACCATGGCAGTGGTAAGGGGATGGAAGGTGCTTACCCCGATACCAGTCAAAGCAACCAAAAGAATCAAGGCAGTATAGTTGGATACCAAGGTTACTGTCAGCAATCCCAAAGAAGCCACCAAAAAGCCCAGAGATAATAAGCGCCTGTAGCCTAGTTTGACACTCAAAGGACCCCAGGCGGTGGAGAATACAGCCACGTTAGCCATAAATACAGTCATGATTAAGCCGGTTTCGGTGTAGGTTAGATTTAATTCAATGCGAAAAAGCGATATGAGTATCGGCAAGATATAGAAATACATATCATTATAGCCGTGTCCAACCGATCCCAGAATTAAATTTTTTTTCGACATGCTGCCATCCCCCTTAAAGCCAATACTGCATGACCCTTTCCCGGAGCCGGCGGCTTCTTTTGCCTCCCTGCTTTAAGGTTCAGCGGGGCTGTATCAAACTTGCATGGGTGTTGAGCCAAACCCATCTTAGCTTTTTCGTCAAGTCCTACTGACCGCATGATTCTTCTTTCCAATATTGCTTTTTTATAAAATAAAACTTCTTTTTTGGTTTTTTACTGCTTGTTGATTCCATGTATTTTCTTAGATGAAAAACTGGAATTGGTGACGTTTTCAACCCTATGATATGAACATAGCAAGCGCATGCTTTTACTGCCTTGGTGTCTTGGTCTATTGCTGAACTGCCGCCAACGCTTCCAAACAGTCTTTACCATCTTTGATCAATATTTCCTTTCAGTGCCCAGCAGTCCCCACTGGGCGGTACCGGACATGATGCTGTATGCATACTTCTCCAAAATCTTTTCCCATTATAGCAGTTCAGGTCAAGTTTGGTATCTGTTGTCTCAGATTCCTGCAGACAGCAGGCAGTCACCCAAACTTGACCCTTTTTCATAAACTGAGCAAATTGTTTTGCGAAATGCAAAATATTGGGTATGGTCCAGTCGCCCAATTTCTAGTATTCCAGTACAAGTATGTGATTGAACCGAAACAATTTTAAGATAAACAGAAGGATTAAAAGTCCTGCCAGAAGATCAATTGGATTTATAAATGGAAGGGAAGTGTGTCTTACCCTTGGCTGTGTTTGAAATAAATAACATACTTTTGCACAAGTGCAGTTGAAAATATAAATGGTTTTTTCAACATGCAGAAGAACGGTTGACAGGACCCGGCTATCAAGCAGTCCCTATGAGATGGTCCAAGGGCCAGGTGTCCGCAATGCCGCCATATTCAAGTATTGTGATGCAAAGGAAAAATTGTTTTTGCACACCATAACC
Organism: Actinomycetota bacterium; assembly: GCA_003567835.1. Classification (GTDB taxonomy): domain Bacteria; phylum Actinomycetota; class Humimicrobiia; order Humimicrobiales; family Humimicrobiaceae; genus Halolacustris; species Halolacustris primus. Next base: position 3,683 of record PWYO01000067.1, read on the forward strand.
AATATTATCAAAAATCACTTGGGCTGCCCCGAACAGGCATTAGAACATATTGAAGAAGCTGTAGGAAAGCTAGAATTTTTATGTGATTGCAGCCTGAAAGCGCCTAAAAAAATATTCGGCATCTTTTTTGCATCATGATCCAAATTCACTGTATCTGGGAAAAACATTGCCTATAGGAAAAAAGAGATTGCTTGATGCAAAAGGATAGGCAGAGAGGAAATGGCATCCAATGAAATCAGGGACCTTCCCATGCAGTATACAATTCAGGGACTTTCAGCATTAGGGGATACCATAACCGGTGTATTTCTGCCTGATGAGAAAGAGCAGGCCATGTATTCTAACTGCCGCTTTGCGCCAACTGCGGGTCTATGTATGATGGACGCTGCAACCTGCAGAAGCGATGAAAGTAGAAGGAAAGGATTGTAATAATTCTTCCTGGAAGATACGAAAACTGATGGTTTTTGAAATCCAAAGTACCCCTGGGGAAATAGAACCATAAGGGGTTGCTTGTAAAAGAAGGCTTTCGGATAATAAAAATAGGGAGAAAGTACCGAGTAGTGGATTTTGAGAGGCATCGAATGGTTTTTACCATTCGATGATGCCTCCTATTTTTTTCATACCCTATAGCAAGATTGCCCATCAACTGCATTTTTAAACAAATAGCATAAAGATGAAGCAGCTGGTGCTTTGCCGGCAGTATATTCCAGGATAATAGCCTTGATATTAAAAGGTTGGTTTTTGCGCAATCAACAGTAAGCTATAATGAAAAAGTATACAGCTTTTCGGGGACCAATTGATACGTGCTGTGTTTAATTTGAACTGGTATGCCTGAAGGCGTTTCTTCGGTCTTGCTTTTTGGCTTTGCTTCAATCTTTAAGCATTTGGAATCAATGGCTATTTTAAAGCGAACATTCTTATGGCAAATCTGGAACCTGACTGCCTTCCAGCTTTCAGGCAAATCCGGATTCAAACCTATTTTATCATGCAATATTTCCAGCCCAGCAAAAACCCTTAGGAATACATCAATTGTTCCTGCCATGACCCCGGTGTGGATACCCTCACAGGTGGTGCCGCCCTGCGTATCATAAATATCGCTTTCCATGGCTTCCTTAAAAAGTTTTAAGGTGTTGCTTTTATGCTTGAAAATCGAGCAAACATAAGAGTGGACCACCAAACTCAGCGTTGACCCGTGGGATGTCCGGGGATAATAGTAATCAAAATTTTTCTCAAATATGCTTGGATCAAATTGATATCCCAATTTTTCAAAAATGTGTTCCAAAGTTTCTTCGCGCAGCATATAAAAAAGCATTAATACATCTGCCTGCTTGGAAACTTTATAGTAGTCTGGGGATTTCTTTTCAGCTTTGAGTATGCGGTCAATACGGTGGATATTATTATTCTTTTCTTTATAATAATCCCAGTCAAGCTCTTCTAGATCCATATATCCTTCAAATTGGCTGATTATGCCGTTTTCATTTATAATGATGGTCATTTTTTTGGTAATATCATGCCAGCGTTCCAATTCCTGCTTATTTATGCTTGCCTTGTTTAGAAGTACTTTTCTTTTTTTTGGGGACAGCAAGTGGTCCAATATAAACAATGCCTTTTCGATTACCCATACAGCCATAACATTGGTGTATGCATTATTCTTCAAACCGCCTTCTTTGGAATCCGGATATTGTTCATGGAATTCATCAGGGCCCATAACGCCCGAAATATCATAACGCCCGGTTTTTGTATTATATTCAGCAATACTGGACCAGAAATGAGCAATTTCTATGATCATCTCAGCACCATAATCTTGTAAAAACTGGTCATCTGCTGAAGCGTAATAATATTTCCACACATTATAAGCTATGGCTGCTGAAACATGGCGCTGGTTTGCGCTGTAGTCCGGTCCCCAGTTGCCT
>PWYO01000265.1 GCA_003567835.1 Actinomycetota bacterium
AGACCGCGACAGGAACCGGGCAGAACTGGCTGCAGATTTTGGTGCTGCTTACTGTTTTGGCCCTGATTCCCACTATTTTAATTATGACCACTTCCTTTACCCGTATTGTTATTGTCTTTTCCTTTATAAGAAATGCACTGGGTACCCAGCAGATGCCCCCCAACCAGGTGCTTATTGGCATTGCTTTGTTTTTGACCATTTTTGTGATGGGTCCCACTTTAAACCAGATCAACCAGGAGGCCATCCAGCCCTATTTGAATGAAGAAATCACCCAGGAGGAGGCCTTTGAAAATGCTGAACAGCCCATGCGGGCGTTTATGCTCAGGCATACCCGGGAAAGGGATCTGAGTCTTTTTATTAACCTGTCTGAAGGCCCGCGTCCGGAAACCAGGGATCAAATTCCCCTGACCACATTGATTCCGGCCTTTATCATCAGTGAACTGCGGGTTGCCTTTCAGATCGGGTTTTTAATCTATGTGCCCTTTCTGATGATTGATTTTATTGTGGCTTCCATTCTCATGTCCATGGGCATGATGATGGTACCCCCTATTATGATCTCTCTGCCGTTTAAAGTTCTGCTGTTTGTTATGGTAGACGGCTGGTACCTATTGACCAATTCAATTGTAAGTTCTTTTACCTAGCAAGGAGGTTTTGTTTTGAACCAGGAATTTGTTGTGCATATAGGAACACAGATGTTGTGGACCATGGCCAAGGTGGCCGGACCGGTATTGCTGTCCAGTTTGCTGGTGGGCCTGATTATTGCCATTTTCCAGTCCGCAACCCAGATACAGGAGATGACCTTAACCTTTATACCCAAAATTATAGCCGCTGCCCTGATTATCCTCATACTGGGGTCCTGGATGGGCTCCCAGGCCATAAACTTTACAACCGAACTTTTCAGGAGCATCCCGGCAGTCATTCAATAGGCATAAGAGTATGATTGATAGTTTTGAATTTTTAAATGCTGTTTCTGCGAATATACTGCCCTTTATTATGGTAGTTACACGGATTGGAGCCATTATGTTCACCATTCCCCCTCTCCGGGAAAACAACCTGCCCCAAAGTGTTAAGCTGCTGTTTACCGTATCTGTTTCTTTTCTGGTTTTCCCCTTGGTGGCCATACAGCTGGATATTGCTGCTTTGAATTATTTTGAGATATTCACGTATCTGGCCACTGAATTTTTAATGGGGCTGGTGATTGGTTTTATGGTCACCATTATTTTTGCAGGCATACAGATGGCAGGCAGGCTCATCGATTTGAACAGCGGTTTTGGTTTTTCCAATTTGGTGGACCCGGTTACCCAGGACACCATTACGGTGACCACCCAGTTTTATTCGGTGATATCGGTTACCCTGTTCTTTATCATCGGAGGGCACCGTTTTTTGGTACAGGCCGCGGTGGAAAGCTACCGGCTGGTGCCTTTAGGGGCCTATATATTCAGCAGCCAGGCGCTCAGTATCCTGGTAAGGGGGTTTGGGGACATTTTCCTCATCGGTTTTCGTATTGCCGCCCCCATTATGGCCGCATTGTTTATCACCGAGGTGGGCCTGGCCATCCTTTCCCGGGCCATACCCCAGATGCGGGTATTTTTAATTGGTTTCCCCTTAAAGATCTCGGTGGCTTTTCTAATCATGTCTTTGACCCTGGTTAACACCGTGCCCTACCTGCAGGGTTTGTTTGAGGATAGTTTTTTAAACATCAGCAATTTTATCAGGGTATTTGCTTGAGGCAATAGGAACATGGAACAGGAAAACAAAACAGAAAAACCCACACCCAAAAAAAGAAAAGACGAGCGCAAAAAAGGGCATGTGGCCAAGACCCAGGAGCTGAACTCTGCCCTGATTCTTTTGGCAAGCTTTATCCTGTTCAGCGCATTGGGAGGCAGGATCATACAGAATCTGCTGCAGTTTATGACCAAAACCTTCAATCAGGCCCCTACTGAAGTGCTGAGCATGGGTTATATGAATGTGATGGCCGGTGAGGCCTTTACCACCTATTTGGTGAATGTAGGACCATTTTTGCTCTCCTCTGCGGTTATCGGGGTGCTGGCCAGTGTGGCCCAGGTCAAGTTTGTGGTATCCTTTGAACATATCAAGCAGGCCGGCTCCAAAATGAATCCCATCAGCGGGATGAAGCGGTTTTTTAACCTGGAATCCTTTATCTCCCTGGCCAAAAATATCCTGAAAGCGGTGATTATCTCCTATTTGCTGTACAAGCTTATCGAAGGCAACCTGCATGAGATTTTTTTGCTTACCGGCAGAGATGCCCATTATGTGGCCGAAAGAATATTGAACCTGGTTTTTGTTTTGGGCAGCAGGGTGGCCATGGTCTTGCTGGTCATTGCCGTATTTGATTATATATTCCAGCGCAAAAGGTATGAAAATAAGATTATGATGACCAAACATGAAATGAAGATGGAACATAAACACCAGGAGGGGGATCCCATGTTTAAATCCAAGCGTAAGAGCAAGCATGCTGAGCTGTCCAGATTGCGGATGATGAAGGATGTGCCTGAAGCAGATGTGGTGGTAACCAACCCCACCATGTATGCGGTGGCCATACAGTACCGGGCAGAATTTGAGGCACCCAAGGTGGTGGCCAAAGGGCTCAGGCTGGTGGCCCAAAAAATCAAGACCATTGCCCTGGAAAATGAAGTACCTGTGGTAGAAAATGTATTTGTGGCCCAGACGGTATACAAGAGCTGCGAGGTAGGACAGGAGATCCCCCCAAATTTATATAAAGCGGTGGCCGAGATTTTGGCTTATGTGTATCAAAACAGGGAAGATTTTGACAAGGCAGGGATCCTATGAAAAAAAATATAGGATTTTTGGCCAAAAACACCGATATACTGGTGACCTTCCTGATCATTTTTGTGGTGCTGATGATGATCATCCCCATTCCTGCCAGTTTTATGGATTTTCTGCTGGGTATTAATATTGCCTTAAGCTTAAGCATTTTTCTTATCTGTATCTATACCCTCAAGCCCCTGGATTTTTCCATATTTCCCTCTCTTTTGCTGGTGGCCACCATGTTTCGGCTTTCTCTGAATATTTCTACCACCAGGCTCATTCTTCTGGATGGGTATGCAGGAAGGGTCATCAATGCTTTTGGCAGTTTTGTGGTAGGAGGAAACTTTATTGTGGGCTTTGTCATATTCCTGATATTGGTCATTGTAAATTTTATTGTAATCATCCAGGGGGCCAACCGGGTGGCTGAGGTTGCGGCCCGGTTTACCCTGGATGCTCTTCCCGGTAAACAAATGTCCATTGATGCTGACCTGAATGCAGGCATTATCAGCGAAGAAGAAGCCAAAGAAGCAAGAAAAGAGATCTCTTCTCAAGCTGATTTTTACGGAGCCATGGATGGCGCCAGCAAATTTGTAAAGGGCGATGCCATCGCAGGGGTCATCATCGTCATCATCAATCTGGTGGGAGGGCTGGCCATCGGGATGCTGCAAAGAGGCATGCCCTTTGACCAGGCATTGCAGACCTATAGCCTGCTTACCATCGGAGACGGGCTCATTTCCCAGATACCGGCCCTGCTCATATCCATTGCCACTGGGCTCATCGTCACCAGGGCAACCTCCGACAGCAATCTGAGCAAACAGATTTCCCTGCAGTTTTTGGCCCAGCCCAAAGCCTTGGCCATAGCCGCCAGCATTGTGTTTTTCATAGGGTTTTTGCCGGGGATGCCCCGGATTGCCTTTTTTCTTTTGGGCGCAATTATCGGAACCATTGCCTATTTTCAGTCCCGGAAACTCAAAAGGGAAAAAGAGGAAAAAGAGCAGATGGAGCAAGAGCTGGAAAAACAGGCCCTGGAGCCGGCAAAGGATGAAATCGAGCAGGCCCTTTACCTGGATCTGGTTGAAGTAGAATTGGGTTACGGGCTTTTGAACCTGGTCGAGTCCAATGAGTATGGAGATCTTTCTGCCCGCATTGAACTGATTAAAAAACAGATGACCCAGGAGACAGGCTTTATCGTCCCCTCCATTCGGATCAGAGACAATATTCAGCTCGATGACAGCCATTACAGGATTAAAATAAAAGGGGTAGAAGTTGCAGAAAACAAGCTTCTGGTGGACCGGCTCATGGTGCTGAACCCCACAGGCAAGGAATTTGAAGTGGAGGGCAAGGATACCAAAGAACCGGTATTCGGCCTGGATGCCCGCTGGATCGACCCCAAGCATAAAACCATGGCCGAAGAAAAGGGCTATACCATCATCGACCCGGTGACCTTGATGGTGACCCATTTAACCGAAGTCATCAAACATAATGCAGGAGAAATCTTGGGGATTGCCGATGTGCAGAACCTGCTGGACAAGCTGACCAAACATAATCCGGTGGTGGTCAAAGAAGTGATCCCTAAAAAAATTGAATTAAGTGAGCTCCACCTGATTTTAAAAAATCTTTTAAATGAACGGATACCCATCAAGGATCTGACCACCATTCTGGAGACATTGCTGTCAAAATCAAAGCTCACCAGAAATGCTGATCTTTTGACTGAATATGTCAGGCAGGGTTTGGCCCGGTCCATCACCAATATGTACCAGAACCCCCCGGGGACCTTGTCGGTGATTGTCATCGATCCTGACATTGAGCAGACCATACTGAATTCTCTAAAACAGGATGAGCACAGCATCAGCTCTTCCCTGGATCCCGAATCCATTAACAGGATTATGGGTAAAATCAAAAAAGAGGCAGAAGCGGTATCCTCCCAAGGGTTTATCCCCATTATTCTCTGCCTGGCCCCGGTTCGGCTGCATATCAGGCAGATTGCTGAAAGGGTCAAGCCAAATATTGTGGTTCTCTCCTATGAAGAAATTACCCAGGATGTCAAGATTGAGCCCATAGGCATTGTCAAATTTGAAAACAAGGAAAAAGTAAGGAGCAGCAGTGAGCGATCAGGAAAACAATAAGCCGGACCATTCCACTCAGAAAGAAAGTGTTTCCCAAAACCGGCAACCACAGCAGCGCGAACAAGAAGGCAAAAATGATTACAGCTATGATGGAAAAGTGCATTGGCTGCTGGTTCCTTTGGCCGTGTTTATTGCTTTTACGGCCAGTTATTTTAACGATGTTGCCCTGTTTGAGGCTTTAAAAAGAAGTTTCTATGCCGGTGCTGCTTTTTGGGTGCTTGCTGAAATATTGGATTTTCTGCTTAAGAAAAAAGGTTGAGCTGGTTTTTGCTGTTGTTGTTCTTGATGATCTCCTTGGCAATCTCCAGCATGATGCTTTCCTTCTCTTTGTCGGTGTAAAAACGGATCTCGCCGATGATCTTATTGTATTTGGAAATATAGATCTTTTTTCCCTTGTACTTTTTTATGTAGCTGCTCAGTTGTTTGCGAAGATCTCTAACGTCTTTTTTAAGCATATGGATGAACATTGTATTTATTATCTATATAATGATATCGGAACTGCGGTCCGAAAACATTAGCACAAGCAGCCCTTTGGTGAAAAAATGTTACCAGTGACCAGGCACAAGAAATATTTGAAAATTCAGGCAATAAAAAATATAATCATAGGCAAATAG
>PWYO01000066.1 GCA_003567835.1 Actinomycetota bacterium
TCCCTGCCAAGTTTGAAAGGCTGCTTGCATCCTACAACTTTGCCCAAATAGCCAAGGGCAAGTCAGTTGCTCTGAAAATGCACCTGGGAAATGCGCTGGGCTATACCACCATCCACCCTTTATTTGTAAAAATACTGATTGAGCACTTGAGAGGAAAAGCGGACCGCGTGTTTGTAACCGATCTTGATGCATCTGTTGCTGCTGCTGCAGACAGAGGCTATGGTCAGGCATCTCTGGGTGTCCCCATTGTTTCTGTTACCGGCCTTTTTGATCAATATTATTATTTGCATGAAGTCCATTTTAAGAGGCTTAAAGAAATACAGGTGGCCGGCCATATACAGGATGCCGATATCCTAATTGATTTTTCCCACCTGAAAGGCCATGGCGTATGTGCTTATGGGGGCGCCTGCAAAAATATTGCCATGGGATGTGTGACCAAAAAGACCAGGCGGGACCTGCATGCCCTGGAAGGAGGCATCAGATGGGATCAAAAACGATGCGAATATTGCCGGGCATGCCTCCAAGCCTGCCCACACGGGGCAAACAAATTTGATGAAAACAAAAATTATAAGATTGTTTACCATGATTGCACATACTGCCAGCACTGCATCGATGTATGTCCCCATGAGGCATTGGTGCTGGAGGGCAAACATTATGAGGATTTTCAGGAAGGCATGGCCATAGCCACCAGGGAAGTATTGCGCACATTTGGGAAGGGCAGTGTATTTTATATCAATTTTTTACTCAACATTACCATCATTTGTGATTGCTGGGGCCTTTCAACCCCTTCCCTGGTCCCGGATATAGGCATACTGGCTTCTGAAGATATTGTGGCTATAGAAAAGGCCTCCCTGGATCTGGTAGGGGACAGCAAACCGCTTGCCCGCTCCCTTCCCAAAGGAAGGAAGCTTGCCCCAGGCAGCCATCTTTTTGAAAGGCTGCACGGCAAAGATCCCTATATGCAGGTACAAAAACTAAAAAAGCTGGCGCTGGGAAACGATCAATACACCATAGAAGAGGTCAAATAGATGGACGCGAAGGTTTTCCCAATTTTTTTTTGGATTATCCTCATTGCTGTATGGCTGGTGCTGCTGGGCATCATCTTTTTTGCCGGGGTGCTGGCCCGCCCTGCATACAGCAGTGAGGCAGCCAATTATTTTGGCCAGGATTTTTTGACCAGGGCCTCTTCCTATAGCCGGCTCAAACTATTGGCCTATGTCATAGACAGGGTGCTGTTTGCCGCTTATGGGTTCCTCCTATTTTTTTTGGGGTGGAAGTATTTGGGGCGGAACCCTTCTATAGGGATGGGCAGGGCGATGGCATATATTGCCATTTTTCTGGTCTTTTTATATGTGATCACTTTTCCTGTCAGTTATTGGCGGAGTTTCTTAATTGAGCGGCACTACGGTTTTACTACGCAACCTTTTGGATTGTGGTTTATTGATTACCTGAAAGGTTTTATGGTCTCTTTTACCATCGCTTTTGTGGGTTTAAGCGGTCTTTATGCCCTGATCCGCTATGTTCCCAAATATTGGTGGATTTATGCTTTTGTGATGGCGGCAGTCCTCTTGCTTTTGGGGACCATACTCTATCCCCTTATCGTAGCCCCTCTCTTTTATCATTTTCAACCGCTGGATGATCCATCCATGGAACAGGAAATTAAAAATATGGCAGAGGATGCGGGCATTCAGATTAAAACAGTTTTGGTGGCTGACGCCAGCAGGAGGACCAATAAAGCCAATGCCTATTTTACCGGGCTGGGAAGGACACGCCGAATTGTCCTCTATGATAACCTGGTAAACCATTTTAGCAGGGAAAAAATCATGGCGGTTGTAGCCCATGAAATGGGACATTGGAAAATGGGGCACATCTTTCAATGGTTTTTGATCTCCTCTGCGGCTTTCTTTGTTTTTATTTTTGGGTTGAGCCGGTTTGGCCCTAGAGTAGGGGCTGACGGATTTAGGACCATCCTAGCCATTTTCTTGATCTATGCACTGCTCAGTGTCATCGTGCTTCCAGTAGAAAATGCAATTTCACGCCGGTTTGAGCGGGAGGCGGACCAGATTTCTTTACAATTGACCGATGATCCGGACTACAATATCCAGCTTTTTGTCAGCATTGCCCAAGCCAATTATTCCAATGTGGAGCCAAATCCCTGGATTCAATACATCCTTTACAGCCATCCTCCCATCATGGAAAGAATCAGGCATGCCCAGCAGCATCAATGATTTGAACGGGTGCCTGCATGCGGACCCGGAAGAAGGGAGCCAACCGAAAAACACTGCCCCATGCTCTTGAAAAGTATCCTCAGCGCCGGGGCAGCATAGCGGCCCAAAGATTTATTTTATTTTTCTTAGATTTTTCTTATAATACTAACTAATATTTCCGCGCATATAGGGAGGACCATGAAGTTAAGCTTGAAGAAAAAAGTCCAGGAGACAAAAGATGCATATTCCTTTATTTTCCAGCCCCCACAAAAACTCAGATGGACAGCAGGCCAGTATATGTATTTTACGCTTGAGCACAAAAACCCTGACAGCCGGGGCATAAGCCGGTATTTTACCATAGCTTCGGCGCCATTCGAAAAGGTGATTATGGTGACCACCAAGTTTGCATCTTCGGAAGGAAGCTCATTTAAAAAAGCGCTTAGAATGATGGGAGCCGGAGACAGCATAGAAGCATCAGCCCCTAAGGGGAAATTTTTCGTAAAAGATGCACAAAAAAAGCATGTGTGTGTCGCTGGAGGGATCGGGATTACCCCTTTTCGGTCAATCATCCTGGATCTGGACCATAAAAAAGCTTTAAAAAATATCCTGCTCTTCTACACTGTGCATAAGGACGCCATTATTTTTAAACATACACTTGAAGCAGCGGCAGACAAGTGGAAAGGATTTGCATTGGTTTACACCAACAGGTCTGAGATCAATGATATTGACTTTATGGGAAAATATATTCATGATATGGATGAAGCTGCCTTTATGATCTCAGGGCCCATGGGGTTGGTGAAAAATATCTCAGGAAACCTTAAGGGCAGGGGTGTGGGTAAGCAAAATATTATCACCGACTATTTTCCTGGTTATGACCATGAATAAATTTTTAAGAACACTAAACCGCATACTGGCTTACCTGCTCATTCCCCTGTTTATTCTTTTAATGGTTACCGGTTACAGACAGCTGGGGTATTTCACTTTTTTGACCAGGGGGTTGGCAAATTCACTCCACCAAATCTATGCGAATATCAGTTTTTTGGTATTGTTTGCTGTCCATGCCCTGATTAGCATAAAGTTTGCTTTGGCCAGAAAAAGGATAAAAGGCCTGCATGTGGATATCATGCTGCTGGCAGCTGGCATTATTTTTATTGGCGGTTTTTCCTACTTTGCATTAAGATGAGCAATAAAATAGTCATTTATACCATCATTATAGTGGTGATTTTGGGCCTGGCTGGTTTTTTTGGGTTCCATATCCTAGAAAATGAACTGCAGCAAAGGCAGGCTGCAGCAGGCTTTGTGCCTGAAGACATTGATATTGATCTTATCCAGGATGATTTTGATTTTGCTGAAGCCTTGCCTCCCTATCAAATAAAATTTGACGGCCTTGTGGCCCAGAGCAGGCAATTAACTTTTTCCCAATTGCTGGAAGAATACAGCAGCCATACAGAGACCAAAACCGTGGAGGGCATCCGTTCAGACGGCAAGCAGATAGAGGTAGCATATACGGGCATCAGGATGGAACATATTTTAAAAGACCTGTCCCTAGAAGAGCAAGCCCAGACAGCAATTGTTTATGCAACTGATCTGTATGCGGCAGATTTTTCTGTTGAAGAGCTATACCAGACTTACCTGGTGTGGAAAAAAGAAGGCCAGTATATGAACCCCTCCCAGGACGGCGTCCTCAAAATCGTTCAGGACCAGGGCCCTACCAGCAAGTGGGTAAAAAATCCAGTATTATTTAGCTTTATCTCTTCATTTGAGGACCTGGTTTCCGAAGATGACCGCATGGATGCAGACTGGCTGGAGTTTGCTTCAGAGCAAACCATGTTTACACTCTCCATCGGCCCGGTGCCCCAGATTGATGCAGATGACTGGGCGCTTTCCATTGAAGGACTGGTAGAGAATCCAGCAACCTTGGATTATGACAGCTTAAAAACCATGGATCATGAATCGGTTTACGCGACCCTGGAGACCATTTCCAATCCCATCGGGGGACAGATGATCGGCAATGCGGTATGGGGCGGGGTCCCCTTTAGGCAAATACTTGAACTGGCAGAGCCCAAACAGGCGGTTATTGATGTGGTGTTTTACTGCAGGGACGGCTATTCCACCAGTATCACCATCCAGGAAGCAGGCCAGCCCGGTGTTTTGCTGGCATACCAAATGAACGGAAGGACATTGCCGGATAACCATGGTTTTCCAGTCAGGATGGTCATACCTTCCAAATATGGCATGAAATGGGCTATGTGGATCGACAGGATTGAATTCGTCGATTATGACTACAAGGGTTTTTGGGAGAGCAGAGGATGGTCAGACTATGCAGGCAGAGACCGGCCCGATCAGCGTTTCGACTAAAATCTGCAGCATCCCATACCAAGTTTATTCTTATTGGCAATATAAATCTATTAGAAATATAATAATTGGTGTTGACTTGTATCTAGTATGATGCTATATTATAAGTAATATTATTAATTAGTAATAATTATTATATCTTCTGAATATAACATTATGCATAAGGTTTATAAGGTTTGTCATTGAAAACAACAAGAGGAGAAAAAAATGGAGGACAAAATGCCACTAATTGGGGATCTTTTACCGGATATGGAAGTGGTAACCACCCATGGTAAAATGACCCTTCCTGTAGACTATGCTGGAAAATGGTTTATATTGTTTAGCCACCCTGCAGATTTTACGCCGGTATGCACCACTGAGTTTGTCGCCTTCCAGAAAAGGTATGATGCATTCAAAAAGCTAAACTGTGACTTGATTGGATTGAGTATTGACCAAGTCTTTTCTCATATCAAGTGGGTGCAGTGGATTCAGGAAAACCTTGATGTGGAGATCAAGTTCCCGGTTATTGCCGATGACACCGGAAGGGTGGCAAAAAAACTGGGGCTTATCCATCCCGGCAAAGGCACTACTACAGTGCGGGCAGTTCTGATTGTAGATCCCAACAGCCGGATTCGGGCGATCCTATATTATCCCCAGGAGCTGGGAAGAAATATGGATGAAATTTTGCGGATGATCAAGGGTTTTCAGGTAGCAGCCAAAAACAAGGTGGCCATACCTGCAAACTGGCCTAATAATGAATTGGTCAATGATGAGGTTATCGTGCCTCCGCCTACAGATGAAAAGACAGCAAAAGAACGATTAAAATCGAAAAAATATGATTGTTTTGACTGGTGGTTCTGCCACAGAAAGGTATAGGGATTTTTATGACTGAAAAGATGCAAATATACAAATGCGAGGTATGCGGCAATATTGTGGAAGTCCTCCATACCGGTAAAGGCGA